>NZ_RPZY01000056.1:0-79695 GCF_008661855.1 Varibaculum sp. | reverse complement strand
CTGCAAATCCAAAGCCAGCCGACCATTCCATCCTCACCAGACAGTTCCACCCTCCCAATCCAAAACCCAGCAGACAATTTACAACCATTCCACCTTCCACAGACAGTTTCACCCTCCCAATCCTGACCCTGGCTTCGTTCTTCTCTTACCCCCAAGCCATCCATCCGGCATGACCCAGCCGTCCCCACCAAACCCGGAGGGCAATTTTGCACCAGGAGGGTCATTCTGCCAAACCCCACCAGCAGTTTTAATCAATCCCCTAACCATTCCACCCTCCACAGACAGTTCCACCCTCCCAATCCGGGCAAAACCTACGAAAATCAGGCTCTCTCGGTCAATCGGGAGGGCGTTTCGGTTATTGGAGGGTGATTCGGTTGCTGGAGGGCAATTCCGCACCAGGAGGGTCATTCTGTCTCCGGAGGGTGATTCCGCACCACCCCACCAGCAGTTTTAATCAACCACCCAACCATTCCACCCTCCCAGAACAGTTCCACCCTCCAAATCCCGAACCCAGCAGACAAATCCCGACAGTTTCACCCTCCCGATTCAAAACCACCCTCCTAATTCAGCAATCAAGCCCAAATAGCGGCGATTTCACATAAACCCGGAGGGAGATTCGGTTATTGGAGGGTGATTCGGTTGCTGGAGGGCGATTTTGCACCAGGAGGGCGATAACGTCAGCCAGACAAACACAACCAGCAAAAACGCAGGGCAATTCCACACCCGGTGGGTCATTCCGTCCCCGGAGGGGGATACCACCAAACCCCACGAGCTCCCCGGTTAAAGATGACGGGAAATAACGCCAGAAACTACGGGCATTAGCCAGAAACTATTCCCTAGTTAAAGCTAATCAAACCTAACGTGAACAGGAATTACCCTAAAAAACCTAAAAATTACCCTGAAACCAACTCTAAAACCGACCAAAAAAATAGCCCGGAATTGATTCCTGATACTAACCTAAAACTAACTCAGAAATTACTCGGAAAGAGTAGTGTTATCAGGAACCATCTGCTCGCCCTCGGCGCTCAAAGCCACATCCCCAACAACTTTAACGTTTCTACCGAAAGTAAAAGCGCCACTAACCTTAAAAGAATTAGCATCCCGAAGTGAAGGAACCCCGAAAGCAAAACGGGACTCAAAATCAGCAATCTTCTTGAAGAAATGGCTATCCAAATCGACTTCCACATTCCGGTCATTAACCTGACGCAAATGGAAATCCTCGCCCAGCTCATAAATATCAGAACGGACCAAAGTCAGCTCGTTAGTGGTTTTAACCGGTAAGAAACGACTGCGAGGAACCAAAATAGCAGTTGCACCCGCGAAAGACGCAATCGCCGCGCCCATCGCGGTTTCCATTTGGATAACTGCCGGACTGTCAGGATCGGAGGGATCAACCGTCTTGTGATTGGCAATCAACGGCAACCCCAAAACCGCGTTACGCTCTACCAAAGCATCACGCAGCTTCAACAAATCAAACCAAAGATTATTAGTATGAAAAAACGGGTGTCGATGCTCATCAGTAAAATAATCCATCTGCTCGGGAGGAGTCTGCGCCGTATCGCGCAAAATCAACTGCCCATCAGATTCACGAATCGCCAAATGACCACCCTTACGGTCATTAACTGTACGAGTACAAAGCTCCGCCGCATAGGGCGCGCCACTGCTGGCAAACCACCCAGCTATCTCCGGGCTCGGGGTAGCACCCAAATTATCCGAATTGGAAGTCATTGCGTAACGATAACCAGCGTCAATCAGTTTATCCAGCAACCCCGAACCAAAAAGCGCGGTATAAATATCGCCATGACCCGGAGGACACCATTCCAGCGAAGGATCCTTATCCCAAGAAACCGGGGTTAAATCATCGGCGCGCAGCTTCGGCTCTTGATTTTGCAGAAAATCCAAAGGCAAATCATCAACTTGGATACCAGGATGCTTTTCCAAAGCCGCCAAAGTATCGGCTTGTGTGCGGAAAGAATCCATAAAAATCAGCGGCAATTTCACGCCGTACGATTGCCGCGCCGCCAACACCTGACGGCAAATAATATCCAAAAAAGTAAGCCCCGAACGAACCGGCAATAAGGACTTGGCTTTATCCATGCCCATAGAAGTGCCCAGCCCGCCGTTGAGTTTAATCATTACGGTTTTAGATAAAGACTCACGAGCTTGCTCGGGACTGACCTGCGCATCTGCCAGGCTATCAACACTGGTGAGCGGGGAAATGGTTTCCTCCGGGATAAAACCGGTATGCTCGCCCTCTAGCACCTGGTAATAGTGAGAAAACACCGAGATAGCTGCCGGGCTAACCCCAGCTTGCTCCATTTTTTCCACCGCTTGAGCCAGCCCTGCTTCACTCATCTTCAGCTTTCTCCTTTACCTAAAACAATGCCTAGACTGGAAAGTCTCCACCTTAAGACTAGAAAGTTTCCACCTGTTGCAACCAAGCTTTCCGTGCCTGTAAAGAGTCCTGTAGTTCTTTCAACTTGGCCTCGTTACCGGCAGATTTAGCCTGTTCGATTTGTGCCTCAATATCGGCGATTAAGCTCTTTAGCTGCCCCGCCATACCCTCGGCGCGAGCTTTAGTCTCTGGGTTGGACTTACGCCAGAGATCTTCCTCCAAGGTGCGCAAATGATCCTCAACCGCGCGCATACGCCGTTCTACCCGCTCAACATCGGCACGCGGCACATGACCTACCTCGTCCCACTGTTCTTGCAAAGGACGCAGCTTGGCTTTGAGCTGCTCAATATCGGTTAAATCCTTTAGCGGCTCTGCCTTTTCTAAAATGGCTTCCTTCTTCGCCAAATTTTCCGTCTCTAAAGCGCTCTCTGCTTCTTGCTGGGCGTTCCGGGCATCAAAAAATACCTGTTGAGCATGGTGAAAACGCTGCCACAAAACATCATCATCACGCCGGGAAGCTCTACCAGCTCGCTTCCACTGGCTCATCAAATCCCTAAAGGCCCGAGAGGTATCGCCCCAATTAGTAGACGAAGAAAGCGCCTCCGCCTGTTTAATCAGTTTCTCTTTAGCGACTTTCGCCTGAGTCTGAGCAGAATCCAACTCGTTAAAAAACGCCCGCCGGTTCTTTTCAAATAAAGAACGTGCCGCCGCGAAACGCTTCCAAAGTTCGTCCTCGAAAGAGCGCTCAATCCGCGGACCATCATGCTGAAGCCGCTTCCATTGGTCAAGCAAATCCCGTAGTTCCTGCCCGGACTGTTTCCACTGGGTGCGCGAAGAATCCTGCCCGGCAATTTCCTCGGCTCTGACCACTACTTTTTCACGGTTTGCCCGCGCCTCTTCCTTGGCTTGAGCGCGCTCCGCCGCAACCTCTTCTTTACGTTTATCAGCCTTTTCTTGCAGCTTAGCGACCTTTTCACGTAAAGCCGGTAAATCACCAACCGCAGCCGGTTCGCTCACCTGCTCCCGTAAAGAACTCATCGTTTGATCAATTTCGCGTTCAGCCAACTTTGGAAGCCGCTCTGCAAACAAAGAAATCTGGGCAGCTAAATCCAAATAGCGCCGCGCGTAAATCTTTAACGGATTTTCGGGAACTTCCGCCGGGAACTGTCCAATCTGGCGTTCCTGGTCACCATCCTTCACCCAAACGCGACCATCTTCATCAACCCGTCCAAAGGACAGAACCTGAGACAAATCAGGAGTTTTAGCGGTATTCACCGGTTTATTTTGGGCAGATAAATGAATCTTCCCCGGAGTGGGAACAGGTTTAGGCTTCGGTGTCATATCAGGCTGTTCAGTCACTAATTTTTTCCTTAAATCAGTTCTTCCTGCGACTAGGTTAAGCCGCGTGCGCGTGGGATGTTTTACCCCAACAACATATTACGCACTAGAGCCCCTAAAGCGCCAACAGCCGACATACTTTAGGATAAAAACATGAGGATAGAAAAACTGTACGCGCCCTATTACAGCGAAAATCCCTACATACTGCTGCCTGATGAAAGTCGAGAAGCTCTGGTTGTAGACCCCGGATATGGCGCTCTAGAGCAAATTCAATCAACATTGGACAACCTTCAGGCAACGGTGGCAGCTGTGCTGTGCACCCACGGACATTCCGACCACATTTGGGATGCGCACGCGGTCGCCGGCTCAGCTCCGGTCTATATTCCCGCCCCCGATGAATACCGTTTCCACCCCGATAAACTAGACCCGCGAGAGCGAGCCGAACACCAAATGAACTTGCCACCTTGGCAAGAACCCAAGAATCTGCAAGTCCTGCCCGATATAGCCGCTGTAGAGGGCGTAGAGCTAGCTCCCGGAATCTTCCTGCGTCTGCTGCCCGCTCCAGGACATACCGAAGGCTCTAGTCTGTTCTTGTTGGAGACTTCTAAAGTTTCCGGCTCCGCCGCCCAGGAAGCTCAAAACTCATTTAACCAGTGGCTACGATACTCCAATCAAGAGGACAGCTTGCTAACAAAACTGGCGCTTTGCGGGGATGTAATCTTTGCTGATTCTGTAGGACGAACCGATTTGCCCGGTGGGGACAGTAAACAAATGTTGCACACCTTGCGCACCCTGCAAAATGTAATCGACCCGGACACAGTGCTGCTACCGGGGCATGGCCCAGCGACCGTGTTCGGTTTAGAAAAAGCGCACAACCCATTTTTGGCGCAAGCCCGCTACCAGGGATAAGAATAACAACCCCGACAAAGCATCCTAGTTTTCCACAGCTATCCAGGTTGCATACTTTTCCTTACCGGCTTATTGCAGCATTTCCCGGAAAGGTTTCTACCCTAAATCCTTAAAAGGTGGAAGCAATACTGGTAGACCCGTTAGGAAACCAAGTGATACATGGGGCCGCGCGTACCTCCCTGATTAAAGGTAACCGTTTTCAAATCTGGAACGGCGCCGACCGGGAATTACTCGCAGAACCAGTCACTCTAACCTCAATCTATGGGCGCGCCCTGTTCTTAGCTCCAGTCATTCCCCGGGATTGCATCTTGACCGGGAACTCGGCTGCCTGGGTGTGGGCGGGCAATGGTAATGCCCCTGAGCTGCTGTATATAGCTTCCCCTAATCGTCCGCGCCGCGCGCAAGACTCCCGGTTTTGGATTTACCTAAATAAATCCGCCCGGCAGCTCCTGCAACCCCAGACAATAAAACCCCTAGGCTCCAGGCGCGCTAGCAGACCAGTTTTACCGACCCTGCAAGCAGTAAGTCCCCGAAGCCTCCCCCATAAAACTGACGAGGCTAACCCGGCAAAACGCGGCTCCCTTTTTCCAAAGGACGCACCCACAACCGCGAAGATAATCTCTCTCTACCCCGAGCACTCCCCTGCTACAATCCCCGACACGCAACCTCGTGAAAAGTCTATGAAAAGCGGAAAATACCCGAAAGAAGCCCAGAAGAAAACAAATAACACCCAAAAATATCTACCGGGTGACTGCTTACAGCTGGCGGGAATACATATCTTAAGCCCCGACGCAACCCGCGATTTTTGCGACAGCCACCCAAACCTACCCGGAAGTCAGACCTGGGAGCGTACCCGCCTCAAATCCTTAACCGGTCGGGTGTTTACGTAAAGAATTAGTCGTCCGGTTCGCTGAAAACACCCCAGGAATCTTGCGAATATCAGTCAAAATCGTATGCAAATAGCGACTATCAGCCACCTCGAAAGTGTAGCGGGAACTGGCAACCCGATCCGAAGAGGTATTAACTACCGCCGCTAAGATATTGGCTCGGTAATCGGAAAGCACCTTGGTAACATCGTTAATCAGCCCTTCACGGTCAAGAGCCTGAATCTCAATCTCTACCTGGAACTTCGCCGTTGGGTGAGCTGCCCAAGACACTTTAACTACCCGGTCGGTATTCACCATCAGGTTTTGGGCATTAGAGCACTCTTGGCGGTGAATCGAAACCCCATGTCCGCGGGTAACAAACCCCACGATTTCATCACCGGGCAAGGGGTTACAACAGCGGGCAATCTTCGTCCAAATCTCCCCCTGTTTCATTCCCTCCACTTGGATGCCAGCACCCTCGGCGACGGTATTAGAACGGGTATCAACCTGGGCGGGTAGTACCGCCTCGGAGAGAGTTTCCTCCGCGCCGTCCTCTCCCCCGACACTCTCCATCAGCTTATCTACCACATTGGAAGCTGAAATATGGTGAGAGCCGACCGCCGCGTAAAGCGCAGAAATATCGCTATACCCCATATCGGAAGCTAAAGCCGTCATGGTGTCATGGCTCATTAGCCGCTGCAAAGGGAGATTCTGCTTGCGCATATAGGCAGAAATAATGCCTTGACCCGCTTCGATTGCTTCTTCACGTCGTTCTTTAGAGAACCAGGCTTTAATCTTATTGCGAGCCCGGGGACTGGCAACAAAATTTAGCCAATCACGAGAAGGGCCCGAATTTGCCGAACGGGAAGTGAGCACTTCTACGCTGTCACCGTTTTGCAGTTTGGTGTCCAGGGGAACCAATTTACCGCCAACTTTTGCCCCCACCGTACGGTTACCAACCTCGGTATGAACCGCGTACGCAAAATCAACCGGGGTGGAATCAGCCGGCAATTCTTTAACCTCACCGGCAGGAGTAAACACATACACCCTGGAACCAGACATTTCATAGCGCAGCGAATCCAAAAACTCGCCAGGGTCTTGGGTTTCCTTTTGCCAATCCACCAGTTGGCGCAGCCACCCCATTTCCTCTCCATCTGCTAAAACAGTTTTATTATCGCTAGTTGTTTTAGCGTTTTTAGCGTTGGGGTTCTCTTTGTAACGCCAATGGGCGGCAATACCGTATTCAGCCCGCCGATGCATCTCGTGGGTACGTATCTGGATTTCTACCGGTTTACCGCCCGGTCCTACCACCGTTGTATGTAGCGACTGGTAGAGGTTGAATTTGGGCATTGCAATATAGTCTTTGAAACGACCGGGAATCGGATTCCAGCGGGCGTGCATTTCCCCAAGAACCGCATAGCAGTCCCGCACCGTATCTACCAGCACCCGCACGCCAACCAAATCGTAAATATCGTCAAAGTCGCGGCCACGCACAATCATCTTTTGATAGATGGAATAGTGATGCTTAGGGCGACCAGTGACCTGACCAGCAATTTTATTTAGACGTAGTGCTTCTTTAATCTGGTCAATTACTTCCCGTAGATATTTTTCTCGCTGCGGGGCGCGCTCATGTACCAGATTATCGATTTCTTCATACAAATCGGGGTACAGGGTTCTGAAAGCTAAATCCTCTAGTTCCCACTTTATGGTGTTCATACCTAAACGGTGAGCGAGGGGGGCAAAAATCTCTAGGGTTTCGCGTGCCTTGTTTTGAGCCGATTTAGGGGAAACATATTTCCAGGTGCGGGCATTATGAAGCCGATCACCGAGCTTTATCACCAGTACCCGAATGTCGCGTGACATGGAGATAATCATTTTGCGCACAGTTTCGGACTGCGCCGCCTGCCCGTAGGTAACTTTGTCTAGTTTAGTTACCCCATCTACCAGCAGGGCGATTTCTTCCCCAAATTCGCTGGTTAGCTGTTCTAACGTATAGTCGGTATCTTCTACCGTGTCATGAAGTAGAGCCGCCGCTAAAGTGGTGCTGGTCATCCCGATTTCTGCCAAAATAGTGGCGACCGCTACCGGATGGGTGATGTATGGCTCCCCCGATTTTCTGAATTGTCCCTGGTGGCAGCGGGAGGCTGTTCTATAGGCGCGCTCGATTAGGGAAATGTCGGCTTTCGGGTGGTTCGCCCTGAGCGCGCGCACCAGGGCTTGAATGTGGGGATCTATATTTTTGGAACGTCCAGTCAGCCAAGCTAAGGACGCGCGCACCCTAGAGGACGGAACCGCATTAGCGCCCTCATCAAAGGTGGTAGAACTCATGTAACTATTTTAGTGACCTAGCAGTCATTTCCCCAACTTGCCAGCTAAAAGCGTTACAAAAGCAATGGTATCTAGCTAAATCATGGTGAGGGCTTCACAGGGCAGGTCGCCAAGAGTGGAACGACCATCAAGCTCTGAAAGCTCCATTAACACACAAACTGATTCAACCTTTCCTCCCGCCCGTTTAATCAAGGCAGCGGAGGCATTCACGGTTCCCCCAGTTGCCAGCACATCATCTAGTACCAGCACACGCGCTCCCGGTTCAATAGAATCAGGTTGCAGCTCCATCCGGGACTTACCGTATTCAAGACCGTAATCAATCCCAATCACGGGGCCTGGCAGTTTACCAGCTTTGCGAATCATCAAAGTTCCCAGCCCCAGCTCTACTGCCACCGGAGCCGCAATCAAGAAACCCCGAGACTCTAGACCCGCCACTAAATCAACCCGGCCACGGTAAAAATCAGCCAGTCCCTTAACCAGCTTAGAAAAAGCCTCTCCGTTAGCCAGCAGCGGGGAAATATCGCGGAACAGCACCCCGGTTTCCGGAAAATCCGGTACATCGCGCAGATTTGCGCGAATCAATTCCCCTAGCGGCGCAAGTTTAGGGTTAATCATCGTTTACTCCTGGCAGTGCGTTTAGGCTGAGCCTGTTGCCCCTGGTGGTGACCGGCTTTTAAGGGATGAGCAACCCGAATAGTATCTTTAGCGTCCTCGGCGTCCATATCAGAGCCATTGGCTCGTTTATCCAAAACTTTTTGTGTATGGGCAGCAATCTTTGTGCTGCGCGAACGCAACACAATCAACAGTGAAGGTGCAATCAAAATCGAGGAAAGCGTACCGGCAATCATACCTACGAACAATGCCAAAGAAATATCGCGCAAAGTTCCGCCACCTAAAGCAACCCAAGAAATCAATAAAATTGAGGTCACCGGCAGCAATGCCACCACAGAAGTGTTAATCGAACGTACCAAAGTCTGGTTGATAGCCAAGTTTACAAGCTCGCCGTAGGTGGAACGAGTTTGCTGCTCGAAATCAACCGACAATTCGCGAACCTTGTCAAAGACCACCACCGTGTCATAGAGGGAATATCCCAAAATGGTAAGCACCCCAATAATAGTGGCTGGAGAAATCTCAACCCGGGTAAGTGCCAGCACCAAACCGGTAATCAGCACGTCATGGCACAGCGCAAACAAGGCGGAAACCGCCATTGTCCAGGTTCTGAAATATGCCCACAACATCAGGGAAACAAGCAGGAAGAAAATAATCAACGACTGCAGAGCCTTGTAGGTAACGTCGGCTCCCCAGGACGGGCCGATAGTGGTGGCTGCTACTTTAGCTTCCGAAACGCTATAGGCTTTCGCCAAATCGGTTACTACCTGCCGTTTGTCGTTAGTGTCAAGACTAACTGACTGTACCCTGACCGAGGACGCGCCTACCGAATTAACGGTCGAGCCTTTAAGTTTCGGGTTGGCATTGACTACGTTTTGCGCCGGTCCTTGATCAGCGCCGCTAACCGAAGAAACGGTGAACTCGGTTCCGCCCTTGAAATCAATCGAACGCTCTAGACCAAGCACTGACATTGCCAGTACCGAAATCGCCATTAAAATAGCGCCTGCAATCAGCAGATATTTACGATTACCAATAAAGTTATAGGATTTGCGACCAGAATAAAGGGCGTTACCCCAACTTGAAAAACTCACTTTTCTTCCTCCTGGTCCGTCGCGGATACTTTCGCTAACTCATCTGTGGCAGCATCATCCTGGTTGGAATCCCTATTTGCCACCTCTGTTTGCTCAGCTTTGTTTTCACTGGGCTCGTTTGAATCTTCTTCCGGCTTAGTTTTATATACCGAACGTATCTTGCGTACTTTACCAGCGCCTACATAACGGTAGGTGCCCCGCTGCGCGCCCAAATGCTCTGGGTCAAGACCAGAAAGCTTATGACCTTCGGAATAGAACTTGAAACGCAGCAGCCACACCATCATCGGGTGAGTAAAGATAAAGATTAACGCCAAGTCAATCAGGGTGGTTACCCCCAGGGTAAAGGCGAAGCCCTGAACCCCACCGACCGCAAGGAAATAAAGGACGCAGGCGGCCAAGATATTAACCAGGTCAGAGGTAATAATCGTGCGTTTGGCCCGGTCCCAACCCACGCTGACCGCGCTAGATAGAGCTTTACCATCACGTACCTCGTCACGAATCCTCTCGAAGTAAATGATGAACGAGTCCGCCGTAGTACCAATCGACACAATCACACCGGCGATACCGGCAAGCGAGAGACGATACCCCATTGACCAAGAAAGCAAGGTAAGAACCAGGTATAACAGACCGCCCGCGCTGACCAGCGAACCGACAGCAACTAAAGCCAACCCGCGATACTGCCAAATCAGGTAGAACACCACCAGAATCAAACCGATGATACCGGCGATAACGCCATAACGCAGCTGGTTAGCACCCAAAGTAGCTGAAACTTGCTGCTCGGATTGCACATCAAAGTTCAACGGCAAAGAGCCAAACTTTAACTGGTTAGCTAAAGCGGTAGCAGAAGAGCGAGTAAAAGATCCCGAGATTTCGGCTTTACCGTTAGTAATAGCGTTGTTTACCCCCGGAGCTGAAACTACTAAACCGTCTAGCACAATTGCGAACCGGTTCTTGTCATTGTTTTGTCCCGCGGGCAGACCATTTTGTCCTTGCACAGCCTGATTGCGGAACTTAAACAAGCGGGTGGTAGTGTTTCCAAACTGGGTAGCGCCTTGCTTATCGAAAGCGAGATTAACTACCCACTGACCGGTAGATTGACCAGAAGCGCCAGTTCCCATCCCGGATTCTGCCGAAGAAATCCGCGCACCCGATACTTCTGCCGGAGAGAGAATATATTTCTCGTGCCCGTCACTAGCACAAGCTACCAGCGGTTTCTTGATATCACCGGAAGAACCACCCTCTAGAGAGCTCTTCTGGGTACAGTCTTTAGCGTAAAACTCTTCAATGACTTTCTCGGTAATCCAAGCATCATCGGAGTTATCTTTAGGCTGGCTAGCGGGCTGGTCGCTAATTTTGCCGTCTTTATTTATATCGGCAGCCTGTTTAGCGAATGCCTTGGGATCGACATTAGTTTTCGGAGCAGCAGTCTTTCCAGCTTGTTGCTTCGCGGCTTGCTGAGCAATCACCGAATGCGGAACCCCGGGAGCCGAGCGCAGCACTGAACGGAAATAAAGTTCTGCCGATTGACGCACCAAATCCAAAGTTTCTTTCGAGGGATTACCTGGTAAAGACACCAAAATATTGGAGTTACCTTGCGAGGTAATCTCGGCTTCGGAAACGCCGGAGGCATCAATACGCTGACGGATAACCTCAATCGCCTGGGTGATATCTTCGGCGGTTACCGCCCTTTTTGCCCCCGAGGCAGCATTAGCTTTCGGGGTGAGAATCAGCTGAGTACCGCCCTCTAAATCCAAAGCCAAGGAGGGAGTAGGCTTTGCTTTCTTAGTGAGTACCCCCACCAGTAAAGTGCCGCCCAAAGCTAACACAAGGATTAGGAATACTGCCAGGACGCGCCCGGCCCGATATTTTTTCGTAGCCACTTGTTGTTCTTTCCGCTAAAACACCGATTATTTCGTTTAGTTATTGTCAGAAGAGTTAGGTTGTTCTAAATCAGATTCTTCAGATTTGGATTCCACAGATTCCTCTTTACTGAGGTCGCCAGCCTCTTCGGTATCAGATTGCGCCATCTCATCATTCATTGCCGAAGCGCTATCCTGGTTATCTTTTTCGCTAGCTTTCATGTCCGAATCGGTATCTGCCTCATCGGGAGCAAAAGGCGGGTTACCTACGCTGACGATTGCCCGAGATGTCCACAGGGTTTCGGTACCGTCAGAGGTTTCTAAGACAACTACGTCCCCATCGGTTTCCACATAACGACCATAAAAACCGGAAGTAGTCATTACCCATGCACCGGGAACCATGTCCCTTTCCATTTGCTCTTTGCGCTGTGCCTGCTGCTTTTTTGCATTGCGTGAAGAAAAAATCATCATCACTAAGAACGCGGCAATAACTGCCAGCAGTAGCATACTCATTGTCAAACCTTCCAATCAGAAAATCTTAACCTTAACGATTCTAAGGGTTAAGGCACGTTTGTTTCATCTTTGGCACTCAGATTTAGCCAGTTTTGTGACCAGTAGCGCCCTGATTACGTCTGTTCGATATTAAAAAGAGAATCTTCTTCCCCTAGCTGGGGCGGGGTTAAACCCAAATGAGAGAAAGCAGTACTGGTAGCTATCCGCCCTCTAGGGGTCCGCGCAATAAACCCTTCCCGCACCAAGTATGGCTCTGAAACCGTCTCTACAGTTTCCGGTTCCTCTCCCACGCTAACCGCCAAGGTAGTAAGCCCTACCGGTCCGCCCGCAAAACGCTCACACAGAGCCTGCAAAACCAAACGGTCAAGCCTATCCAAACCGGCAGGATCAACCTCAAATAGGTCGAGGGCGGCCTTCGCGGCAGACAGGGATAGCTCCCCGTTTCCGTGTACCTGGGCATAGTCGATTACCCGTCGCAGCAAACGGTTAGCAATCCGAGGAGTTCCCCGGGAGCGAGCTGCCATCTCTGCCGCTGCCTGGGGGTCAAGTTCAGCATCCATAAGCCGCGCCGAACGGGTAAGTACCTCGCGTAGCTCAGCTGGGGAATAGTAATCAAGATGGGCAGTAAAACCGAAACGATCGCGCAAAGGAGCAGGTAACAGCCCAGAACGAGTAGTAGCACCCACTACCGTAAAGGGAGGTAAAGTTAGCGGAATGGAGGTCGCACCCGGCCCTTTACCCACCACTACATCAACCCTAAAATCCTCCATTGCCAGGTACAACATTTCTTCGGCGGTACGCGCTAAGCGGTGAATCTCATCGATAAATAGGACGTCGCCCTCTTGCAGGGCAGAAAGAATCGCTGCTAAATCGCCTGCATGTTGAATCGCTGGCCCGGAAGTAAGACGCAGCGAAGTACCGGTTTCGTGGGCAATAATCATTGCTAACGTGGTTTTCCCTAAACCAGGAGGACCGGCCAAAAGCACATGGTCAGGGCAGGCTCCCCTCCCAATAGCGGCTTTGAGCACCAGGTCAAGTTGGCGGCGAATCTTTTCTTGCCCTACAAAAGAATCCAGGTCTTTAGGACGCAGCGCCGCTTCCGCAGCCCGCTCAACCTCATCGGCACCTGCCCCCAGCGGCGAAGTAACTGCCCAATCGTTTGTTTCTTCCACTTAACTCCCCTATGCGTGGTGTTTGCCCAGTAATTGTAAGGCAGCCCGCAAAAGTTCTGGCACTTGTGCCTGGGGATTTGCCTCGGCAGCCTGGGTAACTGCCTTTTGTGCCAGCGCCGTTTTCCAACCCAACTGTTCGAGGGCGTGGCAGACTTCTTCGCGTCCCACGCTGCCAATACCCCCCAGGTTAGCGGCTTGCGTTCCCCTGGGTTCACCCAGTTTGTCACCGATTTCCACCAGGATTCTTTGTGCTGATTTCTTTCCCACTCCCGGGATTTTAGTAAGGGATTCTAGATCCTGCTGGCTAACCACCGTGCGCAACTCCTCGGGAGTAAAGACCGCCAAAGCCGCCAATGCTAGTTTGGGACCAATCCCCGACACCGAAATTAATTTAGAGAAAACATCACGCTCAGCGGGTTTTATAAACCCGAAAAGAATCCATGCGTCCTCACGCACCACCAGATAGGTTAATAGTTTTACCTGGTCACCAACTTTTAGAGCCGAAAGCGTAGTCGGAGTAGCAAAAAAACTATACCCTACTCCCGACACCTCAATAGTGGCTTGATCTAAGCGAACTTCTTCAATCGTTCCCGATAAATGCGTAATCATAAAAATTCCTGGTAAATGGCTATTAGCTACCAAAATATCCTATTTTGAAGCTTTTTGCTTTCGACGGCGAGGATCAACCGCCCCTGTTCGCCTAGTAGCCGCCTGTGCCTGTGCCCAAAGTTTTTGCGCGTTGGTAAGTTCTCCCCGGGCAGAAATCTTTCCTGATAGGGAAACATTGACTGTGCCGTCTCGGCTAGCGCCTTGTAGACCGTCACCGCGCCAACCATGACAGATAGCAATCGCTAAAGCATCAGCAGCGTCGGCAGGACGCACAACTTTATCCATTTTCAAAATGCGCTGCACCATGGCTTGAACCTGGGCTTTACCGGCAATCCCTGACCCGGTAACCGCAGCTTTTACCTCTGAGGGGGTGTGAATAGCTAGCGGCAGTTTATGCGCGGCGGCTTCGCTCATGGCGATGCCCATCACCCACATAGTTGAAGTCACCGATTGCACGTTATCTTGAGCAAATACGCGCTCAACCGACATTACTTCCGGTTCAAAGCGTTCTATAGCTGCCGTGATCTGGCGACGTATCCTATCTAAACGAAAGTGCGCCGCCATATTTTGGGCAGAGCGAGCCACCTCTACGTGAACCAGATGAGCCTGCCGGGTGGAATCCATATCAATAATTCCAATCCCGCAGCGGGTTAAACCAGGATCAATACCAATAATGCGCAAGGAGAAAACCTAACTTGCGTCCTATTGACCTATTCTTCTTCCTCGTATTGAGCCTGTACTTCGGGGCTAACCGAAAGATTGGTAAACACGTCTTGCACATCGTCACTGTCATCTAGGGCGTCAATTAGCCGCATCACTTGACGATATTTAGCGAGGTCAAGCTCAACTTCGGTAGTGGCTTGCCAACGTACCTCCGCGCTATCGTATTCGATTTGTGCTTCTTGTAGGGCGGTACGCACCTCCACCAAAGTCGCCGGGTCACATAGAACAGTGAAAGTTTCCTCGCCCTCAACTACTTCTTCGGCACCGGCATCAAGTACCGCCATCAAAATAGCGTCCTCGTCGATGCCGTCAGCTTTCTCTACTTCAATGGTTCCCACCCGATTAAACAGGTAAGACACCGAACCGGGGTCAGCTAGATTTCCCCCATTTTTATTGAAGGCGGTACGCACGTCGGCGGCTGCCCGATTCTTGTTATCGGTCAAGCACTCTACCAGCATTGCTACCCCAGCCGGACCATATCCCTCATAAGAAATGGTCTGCCAGTCAGCCCCACCA
Organism: Varibaculum sp.; assembly: GCF_008661855.1. Lineage (NCBI taxonomy): Bacteria > Bacillati > Actinomycetota > Actinomycetes > Actinomycetales > Actinomycetaceae > Varibaculum > Varibaculum sp. The sequence continues at coordinate 64,767 of NZ_RPZY01000056.1, read as the reverse complement.
GCTTCTGCGCCCGAGCCGCGATTAACCGCGCGTTTAATGTTATCGGCGGGTACCGAGTTCTTCTTTGCCTTTTGAATCGCATCATAAAGCGTGGGGTTACCAGCAGGATCACCGCCACCAGTACGTGCTGCCACCTCGATGTTCTTGATTAGACGGGCAAATAGTTTACCGCGCTTAGCATCAATCGCTGCTTTCTTGTGTTTGGTGGTAGCCCACTTAGAGTGACCCGACATTCGCTCTCCTTTATCCCGCTCACATAGTAAGTTTCAAAATAACCAAGCCGATTTTACCGCTTTGATGGGCGCAGCGTCTAAATTGGATTAATCATAGAGGGTATGGACGATACCGTCCCAACCTGAAAGCCATTTACTGGCAAAATCCGCCAGCTTCGTTGGATAAATCGTTTGCTGCTGGTTCAAGGACGCAAGCTCGCTAACTGGAATCCAACTAAGTTCGTCCAACAGTTGCTTTTCCGATAATGTCCAACCACTGGCGTTAGCTGGCGGCGTATCTTGTTCAAGACGGGCAAGAAAATACTGTTCTGCCTGGATAGCCCAAAGACTATGGAATTTTAATAAAGATTCCCGGTAGAGCACCGGTCCGGTTACTTGGGTGATATTAAGCTCTATCCCGGTTTCTTCTTTTAGTTCCCTTAACGCTGCTACCTGGGGATTCTCCCCCGCTTTGATACCGCCTCCGGGAGTAAACCACCAGCGGTGGCTAGCATCAGAAAAATCATGACCAGAGATTAATAGTATCCGATCATGGCTATCGAAAAGGATAATCCGAGCCGCCTGCCGCCCCGGATATCCGTCCTCGTCAATAAGCCAATCGCTCCCCAAAGAGTTTGCGCCAGAAGGCGGAAAAGGATTAGGGATAGGGCGCGGAAGCCGAAAACGGTTAGTCACCTAAGCGCGCCCCATTCTAAACGCTGCCACCTGCGAACTTGCGGAAGCAAAATCGGCGCGCGCGCGTAGTAATTTTTTCATTGCCTCTTGATTTTCTTGGCTGATAGTGTCACTAAGGCCGCGATGGGAACTAGCCACATAGTTTAACGCCAATACGGTACATGCCTGTTGGAAAGCAGATACCGCTTTGCGGGCCAGCGGAGAAATAGTGCGTGCCGAACGTCTAGCGCGACGCCGACCCGATAAAGAACAGAGCATTTGCGCTTCCCGTTCATCAATCCAACCAGCAGCAATGTAGGCTTGTAAACCATTTTCAATGGCGTTTCGCTGCCGCACCGAAACCACCAAGTTGATCACTAGCCAAGTGATGAACATCGGTCCCCAAAAAAACACGTAAGAAACCACAAACAAGGTCGCAGAATAGGTCGCTAAACCATTCCAGGCAGCGTGTAAACAAACCGCCGAAGCCAACCCGGAAACCGTGAGAATAACCCTGGTTTTAACAGAAGGAATCCTGGTGAGTGCCATTCCCAGCGCCAGACCGAAAATAGAAGTATAGACGGTGTGACCAAAAGGTCCTAGCATAGCGCGCATAAAGAAAACCAGCGGAAGTTCTTCATAGAAACGGGCAAAATAAAGAACGTTTTCAGTGAATGCGAATCCCGCCGCCAGAATACCGCCAATAACCACCCCATCTAGCGGGCTCTTAACTGCGCGGCGACGTGCCAACATAATGATTATCACTCCCAGTGCTTTCAAAGATTCCTCTACTAGCGGAGCCACAATCGTGGCTACAATCCCGAAAGATTGGAAAGGGGTAGGACCAATATCAACCGATTGCAAGGCCTTACTAGAAAAAGAATTAAGCCCCAAAGCACATATCGAGGCGATTCCTGCCCCCCATAGGAACGCCACTACCAGCAGCCACCAGGGTTTAGGAGCCCACCTATCTAGCCACACCATCACAATTACTACGATTGCCATCGGAACCAGGGCGGCAATTACCGCACCTATGGTACTAGCAACCGATTCCTCCGCGGCGATAAAAATCGCGAAGTAGCTCAAGCCTCCACCGGCAGCTATTAAGCAAAATAGTTCTAGCCAGGGAAAAGAATTTAGTCGGGAACGTTTAGAAGATTTTTCCGCCCCCGGATCAACCACTAATGGCTGGCTAGATGCCCGCTGAGAAACTGCCGGATGAGGAATTAGGGGATCAGCTGGCAAACTAAGGGCATCAAAGCTGTAATGCTCCACTAATTGTTGCTCCAGCTGGGCATGAGTAACGCCAACACCAGCTAAATCGGGAGTACCCGCAAGATATGCCGGGTTGTTTTGGCTCACCTATTCCTCCTTTGCTGGGCTAAACCTAGTTTAACGGTAAATCGCTATTGCTCATTTTCTTATATCCCGCCGCTAAGTGGAAATATGCTTTAGCCCGGCGGGTCCTGCTCGCTGCCAGCCAGGCAGCGCCGATAAACCTCTAATACTTGATCGGTAACCGCTGACCAGTCATAGCGTTTCACATTTTCATGTCCCCGCCTCGCCAGATGCGCTGCTTGCTGGCGATTCTCACACACTGCTAGCAGTTTTTCAGCCAGCGAGTTTTCGTCCTCGGAAATAAAAATTTCCCCTAAACTCCCCTGTTCTAAAACCGCCTCAAATGCAGGAATAGAGGACGCGACCACCAGGCAACCTCCGGCCATAGCTTCCACTAGCACGATTCCGAAAGACTCCCCACCGGTTTGAGGAGCAATATAGGCAGTAGCCGATTTAAATAGGGAGAGCTTGTCTTGTTCCGAAAGAGGCCCTAGGAACTGCACATTTTCCCCATAGGGTTCTAAATCGGCGCGGGCGCGACTGGCATTTCCTGGCCCTGCAATCAAAAAACGCGCCTGCCCAAACCGCGCTAGCACCAAAGGAATAGCCTTAACCAGTATCGCAAGTCCTTTGCGGGGTTCATCAAGACGACCTAAGAAACAAAAAACCGGGGATTGCTCACTATCAGACCAGGTAGCCCTAGGTTTAGCTTCGGCGAAAGCTGAAAAATCAACCCCGTTTGGGATAATAACCGCGTCCCCACCCTGGTAGCGAAGCAAAGTACGCCGTGCCTCACTAGAGACTGCGATTTGGGCACTCAGTTTTTCTTTAACTGACTGCACTACCGGTTTACCTAAGGTGTACAGCAAAGAACGTTCAATCGCCACATGAAAAGTCCCCACCACCGGGCAGCGCGCGTGTTGCAATGCAATTAAAGACACCGAGGGAGTAGCGGGTTCATGAACATGAAGAATATCGAAATCGCTGGTAGTAACCCACTGCCTGGTTCTAGCAGCAACCCGCGGCCCAAAAGCTAGCCGAGCTACAGAGCCGTTATAGGGAATCGCGAAAGTCTTGCCCGCGTTTACGAAACCGTCCTCACTATATTCGGTTTCTACCGGCGCAAATACTGAGACTTCATGTCCGCGTCGCCGCAATTCGCGCGCCTGATCGCGTACATGAAATTGTACGCCTCCCGGCACATCGTAAGCATAAGGGCAGACTATCCCAATTTTCACTTTGCTGACTCCTGCCTTGCTCGCTCCCGTGCCCTAGTCAAACGCTGTTCATCTAAATCAGATACAAAAAGCTTTTGTAACATGAACCAAGACTGGGGAGAGTGAAGAATCATTCGCGAAACCCGCTGTGCCCAATCCCTAGTCATAGTTTCTACCTTAGCGGTTTTAAGCGGACCAGAAACACTAATCACGATTCCCCACTTGCAAGCAGATTCCCGCCTTCTCTCCTCCCCCAATTCTTCGACACTCATATGAGCTCAATACAAAGGGAGTTTCAGTTTCTTCGCCAGGGCAGCCGGCCCCGCTGCCACCAGTGCTTTCGATTTTCCAAAAGGAACTTCAATACCGCTACCAGTAATGTCACGGTCAGCAAGTAATGGAATCAAATAGTTGTTTTCACCAGCTGCTTTAAGCAATTGAGGAAAAGGTTTTCCTCCCTTTTGCGCAAAAATCAGCCGCATATTTGCTTGCTGCCTAACCTTGGTAAATGCTTGAAATAGCGCTTCCGGTTTTACTTTCTCAGCCACCGTAAGCACCGGGCTAATCTCTAGATTCGCGAAATAACCCGCCAAATCCCAGTTTCCCGAGTGAGTAAGCGCCAAACAGACGCTACCTTGAGAACAATCCCGCAACAGGTTTTGCGTATCCCCCTGTAACCTCACCCGAGAACGGATTTGAGAATCCGAAAAACCCCCCAGCAAAACCGTATCCGCAAACAGACGCATATAGCCCTGAATCCCTGCGCGCACCGCACCTTCGATACTGCGCCCATCTACCCCCAGTTGGCGCAGATTCTTACGATATTGACGTACCCCGGAAGTATCTAGACGGTACAGCGAACTGCCTAGCAGATTAGCTGCTCCATGCAGGAAACCAACTGGAAGACTGCTAAGTAAACCGAGAGTGAGTTCAGCGGCAATAGCGCTAAACTTAACGGGGATTCTCACTGGTCGATATGCTTTCTTACATAGTAAATCCGCTGACATACGGTCACAAAACTAGCGAAAGCTACCCAGGCTAAAGCCAGCGGAAAACAAATAAGGGGAGCCCCCAGGTTAGTTATCCCCGCACCCACCAGCGCCACTATCAACCTATCGGTACGCTCGCCTATCCCCACTTTAGCGACCACCCCAAAGGCTTCCCCGCGAGCCCTAACATAGGGTACCGCTGCCGCTCCTACCAGCGCACATATAGCGCAAATAATGCTGGCAGTGCGCACAGAACCGGGGGTAAGCCCCACTATCGCCCAATAAAGCAAAGAACCAAAAATAGCTCCATCTGCCAAGCGGTCAAGAGAAGAATCCAAGAACGCCCCAAACTGGCTAACCTGATTAGTTAGCCGGGCAAGCACTCCATCTAAAGAATCAGCGAAAGCGGTCACCCCAATCAAAACCGCCCCTAAAGCTAGGTAACCGCGAGCCAACAAGCCTATCGCTAGCGCCACATTAATTACAGTACCGGCAACGGTTACCGCATTGGGACTAACTCCCCTTTTTGCCAGTATTTTTGCCGGTTTTGAGAATACGGCACTCGCCAAGGAGCGACCATGATTTCCTAGCATTATTTATCCTTGCCAATTAGCTGCTATACGGGAACGAGCCTGGCTAAGTAGCTCGGGAATCGCTTTCGTGCGAGCAATCAGCGGGAAGAAATTGGTGTCACCGCCCCAGCGGGGAACAATATGTTGATGCAGGTGACCAGCAATTCCCGCACCGGCTACCTCGCCTTGATTCATCCCTAAGTTAAAACCATCCGGGTTGGCAACCTGCTTTAGGGTTCTAATCGCTTTCGCAGTTACTTCCCCAAATTCGGCTCTCTCATCCTGGGTTAAATCAATATATTGAGGAATATGCCGGTAGGGGCAAATCAACATATGACCAGAGTTATAGGGGAAAAGATTCATAATCGCAAAAACCAGTTTCCCGCGATAAACAATCAGTGCGTCCTCGTCGCTGCGCTTCGGGGCAGCGCAAAACGGGCAGTGCGCACTGTCCTTGGTTGTGGGGCGTTCCTCGCCAGAAATATATACCTGACGGTGGGGAGTCCACAGCCGGTTAAAAGCGTCCGGCACGGCTCCAAATCCCTCACACCCCTCAGTTAGAGGACGCGCATCTACCTCGTTCATAAGCTATTTCCGCTCTTTAATCGCTTGGGTAATCTTGGTGATAGCCTGGGCAATCGGTATCGCATTTTCTTGGCTACCGTCTCGATAACGGAACGAAACCGCGCCCGCTTCTGCGTCCTCGCCCCCAGCAATCAGGGTAAAGGGGATTTTATCTTTCGAGGCGTTACGGATTTTCTTGCCGAAACGATCATCAGAGGTATCAACCTCGGCTCTAACTCCCAAAGCGCGCAGCTGGGAGGCAACATCTTCCAGATAATCATTAAAGGCTTCCGCCACTGGCACGCAGCGCACCTGGATAGGTGCTAGCCAAGCGGGAAATGCCCCGGCATAGTGTTCTAGCAGCACCCCGAAGAAACGCTCAATAGAACCAAATAGGGCGCGGTGAATCATAACTGGACGTTGATGGGAACCATCGGCGGCCGTGTAGGTTAAATCGAAACGTTCGGGCAGGTTAAAGTCCAACTGGATAGTAGACATTTGCCAAGTGCGCCCAATCGCGTCTTTGGCCTGCACCGAGATTTTAGGCCCATAAAAAGCAGCCCCACCTGGATCCGGTACTAAATCTAGTCCCGAGGCGCTCGCTACCTGTTCCAAGGTTCTAGTAGCTTCTTCCCAAACCTCATCATCACCCACGAACTTTTTCGGGTTCTTGGTGGAAAGCTCTAGATAAAAATCATTCAAACCATAGTCTTTTAACAGGTCAAGGACGAAAGTCAAAAGATTGGTAAGCTCACCTTTCATTTGTTCCCGGGTACAGTAAATGTGGGAATCATCCTGAGTGAAACCGCGAGCCCTGGTCAGACCGTGTACCACTCCGGATTTTTCGTAGCGGTAAACTGTTCCGAACTCGAATAGACGCAGCGGTAATTCCCGGTAGGAACGCCCTTTAGAAGCAAATATCAGGTTGTGCATCGGGCAGTTCATAGGCTTTAGATAGTAGTCTTGCCCCTGCTTGGTGACGTTTCCTTCCTGGTCGTGCTCTTCGTCCAGGTGCATCGGAGGATACATTCCCTCGGCATACCAATCCAGGTGTCCCGACTTTTTGAACAGTTCCCCTTTAGTTATATGGGGGGTGGATACGAAAGAATATCCGCCCTCGATATGGCGTTTGCGGGAATAGTTTTCCATCTCCATGCGAATCGTAGCGCCCTTGGGGTGGAATACTGGCAGCCCGGAGCCAATTTCATCCGGGAAAGAGAACAAGTCGAGTTCCCGCCCTAGTTTGCGGTGGTCACGCCGTTCTGCCTCTTTTAGGCGGGTCTGGTAGGCTACTAAATCATCTTTGCTAGCCCAGGCAGTACCGTAGATACGTTGCAGATGGTCGCCCGATTGGTCACCTTTCCAATAGGCCGCGGAGGATTTCATCAGCGCAAAACCGTTACCAATATAGCGGGTATTGGGAACGTGCGGCCCGCGACATAAATCTTTCCAGGCGCACTGCCCGTTGCGGTCTATATTGTCATAAATAGTAAGCTGACCTGCTCCGACTTCTACATTTGCTCCGTCAGTTTCACTAGAGGCAGTCCCTTTAGTGTCAATCAGTTCCAGCTTGTAGGGTTGATCAGCGAGTTCTGCCCTTGCCTCCTCATCGCTTACTTCCCGGCGCACGAAACGCTGCCCGCTTTTAACGATTTTCTTCATCCGTTTTTCCAGGTCTTTTAACAGCTCGGGGGTAACCGGATCGATATTGCCGAAATCGTAATAGAAACCGTCGATAATATAGGGACCAACCCCCAGGTTGGCATCGGGGTAAACCTGTTGCACTGCTTGGGCGAGAACGTGGGTGGCTGAGTGGCGAATAATTTCTAGCCCCGCCTGGCTATCAGCGGTTATCGGTTCTACCTGGGCACCCTCGGGCAAGGTGCGGGCTAAATCCCAAGGCTGCCCATTAACGACCATAGCCACGATAGTGCGGTCTTTGCCCCACAAATCTAGCCCGGTGGTCGTGGCAGCTATATCTTGAGTTTCTCCTGCGATTTGCACCCTGATTTTATCGCCATCTGCTGCCGCCACATTTGCCTCCGTCTTGTAGGAATAAACTGTTAGCCATTCTACCCGCCACCCTAAAACGGTTAAAATACTAGAGTACAGCCGGATAGTTTTCGGTGACAGATTTCCTAAAACACCCTGCCCATACCGACCATTTTAGGGGGTGAGTTATGCAAACAGGTCGCTACGCACCCTCGCCCACCGGGAGGCTCCATTTAGGAAATTTGCGTACTGCCCTGGTTGCCTGGGCGATAGCGCGCCAGGCAGGCGGGCGTTTTGTAATGCGTTTTGAGAATCTTGACGACCGCAGTCGCAGCCATTTCCTCTCCGAGCAGCTTTCCGATTTACAAGAGTTAGGAATCGACTGGGACGGGGAACCTTTGGTGCAGTCTGATTGCCTTTCCCGTTACGAGGACGCATTTGAGCAGCTCAAAGCAGCAGGCAGGGTTTATGAATGTTACTGTTCCCGCCGGGAATTATCGCAGCTAGCTTCCGCCCCCCATCACCCTCCCGGAGCCTATAGCGGCAGGTGTCGCTTACTTAGCGAGCCAGAGCGAGAACAAAAACGAAACTATCTGTGGGAAAAGTATCGACGCGGCCCTGCCTATCGGTTAAAAACTAACCTCGATAACGCCAGTTTTCCCGATAAGGTTTATGGATTACAAAACGGCTCAATCGATGACTTCGTGTTACGCCGCTCGGATGGGGTATTTTCCTACAATCTGGTTTGTGTGGTAGATGATGCCTATCAGGGGGTGACTCAGGTATGCAGAGGACGAGATTTAATCCCCTCTACCGCCCGGCAAAACTATCTGCACCAGCTATTAGGTTCTACAATTCCCCAGTATTATCACGTTCCCCTAGTGTTAAATCGCGAGGGGCAGCGGCTGGCAAAACGAGACGGGGCAGTCACTCTACCCCAGTTAAAGGCAAAAGGAATAGAGAAAGCAGACATACTTGAGCTGCTTGCGTCCTCTTTAGGGTTTTTTAGGGTGCGCAGCGCCTCGGAATTCTTGCAAGCCTTTGACCTAGAGAAAATGAGCCGTGAAGATTGGCGCTATCTGGGATTATGATAGAACTCAATCAAATCTGTTAGCCAGAAAAGACTTTATCGACCCCGGCAGATTTAATTATCTCTATCGCTTGCGCTACCTGTTCCTTAGTGGGAACCGGAGTGTCCTCTAGGGAATACTTTAGCCCCAAATGTTCCCATTTATCCCTCGCCATTTGATGAAATGGCAATACTTCCAAACGTTCAAGGTTAGGCCAACGCCCGGCAATACTAGCCACCTGGCGGATATTATCAGGGTCATCAGTTAAACCGGGTACCAGCACAAAACGCACCCAGACAGGGATACGGGCCCCAGCTAGACGGTTCCCAAAAGCAACGGTAGGTTCTAAATCGCGTCCCGTAACCTGCCGGTAGGTGGCGCTATCCCCACTCTTGACATCCAGCAGCACCAAATCAAGGTTATGAAGATCCTCATCAGGCAAATTAGCCCCTAAGAATCCGGAAGTATCCAGACAGGTATGTATCCCCTCTCGCCGACACATTCGCAACAGGTTACGCACAAACTTTGCCTGCATCAGGGCTTCTCCCCCGGAAATGGTAAGCCCCCCTCCGGTAACCCGAAAAATACTGCTATAGCGTTTCACCAGGTTAAATACATCAGCAATGGTGACCGCGTGCCCGTCACGCATTTGAAAAGTATCAGGATTATGACAGTATTGACACCTTAGTGGGCATCCCGACAAGAACAAAGTCATTCTGGTACCCGGGCCATCTACAGCGGTCACCAGTTCCCAAGAATGAACCGAAGCTAAAGTACCTTCCCGCACCGCCTCGTTGTGTTCGCTATGAGTCATCTCGGGGGCTTCAGCTAATGCCCCCAGCCCCCACCGCCTAGTGCGCGGAATCAATTCCTCTAAAGGCAGGGGTGCATACTCCCCGCTTACCCCATCAGCTGCCGAAACCTCGACAGTATTATTTGGGTTCTTGCTCTCCTCTTCCAGGCTAGACATATCTAATACCAAGGTTATTTCCTATCTAAATTGTTCACCCTGCATACTGCAGAACCTAAACATCAGCAGACCTCAACATCAAAAGGGCGGGTATCTTTGCTATCTCAAAGATACCCGCCCAAATGATTTATAAGCAATAACTTACAGCTTGTTATGGAATGTACGGGAAATAACATCCAGTTGCTGCTCGCGGGTTAGCTTCACGAAATTAACCGCATATCCGGAAACCCTAACCGTCAGTTGAGGATATTTTTCCGGGTTTTCCATCGCATCTTCCAAAGTGTCCCGGTTAAGAACATTGATATTCGCGTGATATAGTCCCTGAACACCGCCGTGAGATTCCCGGCTGGCTTTCATGGATTCCAAACGTTGATCAAAAGTCATAGTACTCATTATTATCTCCTTGCTTTATTCTTCGATTATTTATAAAAGATTAGGGTCAGTGCAGCACAACCTGGCAGGTAGCGCCCAGATAGTGCTAGCAGCCACACCCCTGAGGGATGAAACCAGCATCCATAATCCCCACCAGGTTCTTAATCTGTTCGTCCTCGGTACGCCCCAAAGAGGAAGGAACAATCGTGTTCGTGAGGGAAATCCCGTCCAATGCGTCGTGGTAGTCAAGCTTGCCTACCGAAAGCATCGAAGCCAGCATTCCGTGAGAATCCAAACCGTTCTCGGGATTAGCGCCGGGAGCAAAGGGAGTCCCTGCCTCGTGACCGGAGGGGAAAGCCCCGGTAGCCTTGCCGTAAACCACATTAGAGGTAATGGTTAATACCGATTGGGTAGGAATAGCATCCCGATAGAGTTTAATCTCTTTAATCTTGGACATTACGGTGTGAACAATCGTGGCCGCAATATCATCAACCCGGTCATCGTCATTACCGTAGCAGGGGAAATCTCCCTCTGTCTGGTAATCAATAACTAGACCAGTTTCATCGCGTACCGGGGTAACCTTTGCATATTTAATGGCAGACAGGGAGTCAGCTACAATCGACAGTCCCGCGATTCCGCAGCCCATGGTGCGCACAATCTCACTGTCGTGCAGTGCCATCTCGATGGATTCGTAGGCGTAACGGTCATGGCAATAGTGGATAATGTTCAAAGCTTCTACATAGGTGCCGACCACCCAGTCAAGCATTTTTTCATAGCGTTCCCACACGTCATCAAAGTCGAGAGGCTCATCCCCTTGCACGCCCTCGTAACCGGAAACGATTTGTTTACCAGTGACCTCATCACGGCCGCCATTTATCGCATACAGCAAGGCTTTAGCGGCATTAACCCGAGCGCCAAAGAACTGCATTTGCTTACCGACCCGCATCGGGGAAACACAGCAAGCAATCGCGGCATCGTCACCCCACTGCGCACGAATCTGATCGTCAGCTTCATACTGTACTGAGGAAGTTTGAATCGAAATATGGGCACAGAACTTCTTGTAGCCCTCTGGTAGGCGCGGGGACCAGAAAATCGTGATATTTGGTTCTGGAGCCGGCCCCAGATTTATTAGCGTCTGCAGAAGCCGGAAGGAAGTCTTGGTAACGAGGGTGCGCCCGTCCTCACCAAAACCAGCATCAGACCAGGTAGCCCAGTAAGGGTCACCCGAGAAAATCTGGTCATAGGCTTCAGTACGCAAAAAGCGTACAATCCGCAGCTTAATCACCAAAGCATCAATGATTTCCTGCGCGCCCTGTTCGTCTAAAGTACCCTCGGCGAAATCCCGTTCAAAGTAGCAATCAAAGAACGCAGACAAACGACCAATAGACATGGCCGCCCCGTCTTGGCTCTTAACCGAAGCTAGGTAACCGAAATAAGTCCATTGAACTGCTTCTTTAGCGTTCATTGCCGGCTGGGAAATATCAAAACCATAGCTTTGCGCCATAGCCTTGAGCTTCTTAAGAGCCTTAATCTGCTCAGAGTGTTCCTCACGGTAACGTGCCCAATGCTCAGAGAAAGGCTTATCGGCTACTTTGTCTTTGGCTTCCTGTTTCCACTCGATTAATTTATCTACGCCATAGAGTGCAACCCGGCGGTAGTCACCAATAATTCGACCCCGCCCATAAGCATCGGGAAGACCAGTAATAATATGGGAAGACCGAGCTGCCCTGATTCGGGGAGTGTAAATATCGAATACCGCATCATTATGGGTTTTGCGGTAGCGGGTAAAAATCTTTTTAACCTCGGGATTAACCTCTTTACCAGCCTCTTTAATAGCGGTTTCCACCATGCGCCAACCACCATTAGGCATCATGGCACGTTTTAACGGAGTATCGGTTTGCAAACCAACGATTACATCGTCCTCTTCACAAATCCGTCCCGGAGCAAAAGCATCAATATCGGCCGGAGTATCAGTATCTACATCGAAAACCCGTTTTTTGCGTTCAACCGAAAGATAATTTTCCTCTAGAGCCTGCCAGACCTGTTTAGTTTTTTCGGTCGGACCACTTAAAAATGAAGCCTCGCCCTCGTAGGGAGTGTAGTTCTTTTGGATAAAATCTCGTACATCGATTTCTTTATCCCAGTTACCACTGTTGAATGAGCGCCAGGCATCATTAGCTGTCGCCTCTGTTGGGGTTGCCATTATTTATTTAACTCCTCCGGCGGGATCACCGCGCATAAAGTTTACTTAAGATTGTTAAATCCGGTGTCCCAATTATATTAGGGGAAAACAGCTGCTAACAAGCTTAGTGCCACCTAACTCACTAAACGATAGCTATCTAACATTATTTACAGCCCTAACCACTATGTGAACGTAGCGGAGAGCCACAATAAAAATCACCCAAAACTTTATCTCGATAGGCTAGATAGTCACCTTCAATAATTGCTTGCCTAATGCCTTGAACCAGTTGCACCGTGAAATACTCGTTATGGATAGTAGCCAGCGTAAACCCTAGTAACTCTTTGGCTTTAAATAGATGCCGAAGATAAGCAATTGAGAAATTCTGGCAGGTATAGCACTTACAATCCTTAACCGGCGCACTGAAATCATCCTTGAACTCCGCACGCGTTAAATTAAAGCGACCGTAACGCCCATAAAGCCCGCCGTTACGTCCTATCCGGGAAGGATTTACACAATCGAAAGTATCTGCTCCGGCTTCTACCCCCGCAAAAATGTCATCCGGTTCGCTAAGGCCCAGCAGATGACGCGGCTTTTCCTCTGGTAGCTCTTCACATACCCAGTTCACTATGGTGGCGAGATTCTCTTTCTCTAAGGCTCCCCCAATTCCGAAACCATCAAAACTACGCCCCGCTACTTCCATTACCGATAGGTCGCGGGCAGCTTTACGCCGTAAATCCTCATATTGCGCCCCTTGAATCACGCCGTAAAGCATCTGGTAGGGCTTATCCGCGCGCTCAACGGTAAGTCGCTCATGTTCTGCTAGGCAGCGAGAGGCCCAACGCCGGGTACGCTCCAAGGACTCTACCTGATATTCACGTGAATTTAGCAAGGTCGTGAGTTCATCGAAGGCCATCATAATATCGGCACCCAAATGGTGCTGAATTTGCATAGATTTTTCTGGGGTAAAGCGATGGAGGGCACCATTTAGATGAGAACGAAAAGTAACCCCATCATCATCAACTAGAGCGTGCCGTTCCTTTTTAGCGGCCACCGTATGATCGGCGCGTCCAGAACCACTAAACTCTCCAGACAACACTTTTTTATATCCCGATCCTAAGGAAAGCACTTGGAATCCGCCCGAATCGGTAAAAGTTGGACCTTCCCAGCTCATAAAACGAGCTAATCCACCGGCTTTGTCAACAATTTCAGGCCCGGGCTGTAAATACAGATGATAGGCGTTAGCCAGGAGAGCTGAAGCCCCCAGTTGCTTCATAGCTTCCGGCAACACCGTTTTCACAGTGGCTTTCGTGCCTACCGGGATAAAAGCCGGGGTTGGGACATCTCCATGCGGAGTGTGAATAATGCCAGCGCGCCCTCTCCCGCTGGGCAAATCCGCTATTTTAGTGAACGTCAAGACCGTACCTTTCATGCTTTTTCACCCTAGAAATCACCGCATAGGTTAGTGGCAAACACAAGATTTCAACTGCACACTTATACAGGTAGCCACCCAGGAAAATATAAATCATTAACTGGGAAAAACTCATGATTCCCGCAAAGGCGATAGTGCAAAAAATAATGGAATCAACCAGCTCTCCTGCCAAAGTAGAAGTGACCAGGCGAACCCAGAGATTATTTTCCCCCCAACGTTGCTTAATCTTCACCAATACATAGGCGTTAAGCCAGTTACCGAACATATAACCCGCCATGGAAGCAATCACAATGCGGGGAACGAACCCAAGCACGCTTTGGAATGCATCGTTATTTTGGTAGGAGGCTTCTGCGGGGAGCATTCCCACCACCCAAAAGGTCAGGGAAGCCATTACCGAAATCACGAAGCCCATTACGATAGCACGCTTGGCAGCCTTTAGCCCCCAAACCTCGCTAATCACGTCTCCTAAAACATAGGTTAGGGGGAACAAAATAGCGCCCCCATCAAAAACTATGGGACCAATCTGGATAGCTTTGGTGGCACAAATATTTGCGACCAGGAGGAAGGCCACAAAGAAAATAACGCAAATATCAAAAAGACCGCGCGGGCTGCGAGCAAAAACCGCCTTTCCCGCCGGGGAAGTAGAGCCCTCTTTAGGGGTTTCGGTATCGAGGACGCGAGGCTCGGGGAGGTTTGAATCGGCAGATTTTTCCAAAGTTATCACCTGCCTAATCTAGCAGTCCCCCAGGGGTACTCGTCCAGTTAGCCCCAGAGTATTATCTGTTACTTTTATCGGCGCGCGCGGTTACTTGTTCCGGCGTGGGCAAGGGTTTTTCCTCCTGCCCAAAAACTCGAAAAAATCTAAAGATATTTTTCGAGTTTTGCGCCCGCCTAGCCTGCTCGGATAAAACCCTTGCCCGCGTCGCCTACGCGTTCCAGCGGTACACCCTAACCTGAACCAATAACCGCGCATACGGGAAAATTATTGGCCCTACGATCTGCCGCTAACGGGAAACCTAAAAGATAAATCTCCTAACCTCTTACGGAGGAAAAACCTCTGCCCGTGCCAACGTAAATGAGGGCAGAGATACTTCGGTTATTTCATAGGGATTCTATTAGCTATCACCATTGGCCAGGCGACGCAGCTGCGGCCATAGCTCGCTGGCGACAGTGCGCCGCAAATCTTCACAGCTAGTGTCATTTACAAGTTCATAATTAGCAATTGCGCGTCGCTCTTCATCACTGGATTGCGCCGCAATCCGGGCGTCTACTTGCTGGCGTTCAAGACCGCTTCGCTGATATAGCCGCCGGTATCGTTGCTCTATCGGGGCAGTAACCGTCACCACCAGGTCAAAAGCGTGAGCGGCGGGATTTTCGACCAACAGTGGAATATCGTAGACCCCAATATCGTCAGAGTTTAGCGAAGCAAAAAACCGGTCAGATAAAAACGAAATATAGGGGTGCGTTATTGATTCCAGTAGGTGACGGGATTCGGGATTATTAAACACTATGGTCGCGAGCTCGCCGCGGTTTACTCCGTTTTCCCACTCGGGATGGTTAAAAGCACGGGCAATATCGGGGGCTAAATCTACCAAGGCTTGACCTGCGAATTCATCGGCGCTACAGGTCTTTGCCCCCAAGGCTTTAAGCGTTTGTACCGTAGTAGATTTACCAGAGCCAATACCGCCAGTTACCGCCGCCGATAAAGCATTAGTGGGGCAAGCAGCTGCCCAGCGCGCTCCCCTATCGGGATTGCGGTAAATCAATAGTTCACTCACCCTGCCAGCCTATCCAGGTAGCTATCCCAAGCAAAACCGAAAATACAAAGAAAAATGGGCTGTCGGAGTCAAATCTTTGACTCCGACAGCCCAAATTTCAAAGTTAAACCACTATTTAATACATAAACAGTATTAAAAGGTTTATTCGCCGGTTAGCTTCTCCCGTAGAGCTGCGAGAGCTTCATCTGAAGCTAGAACGCTTTCAGAATCTTCAGTCTCGGTAGAGTAGCTGGCGTTTTCCGCCGGATCAGGGCGAACCGCAGCTGCTTCACTATCAGCTTCCAGAGCCTTAGCTACCTGCTCCTTGTGAGCCTTCCAACGTGCCTCAGCCTGAGAGTATTCCTCTTCCCAAGCTTCCCGTTGTGCCTCGTAGCCTTCCATCCATTCGTTAGTTTCCGGATCGAAGCCCTCGGGGTACTTGTAGTTGCCCTCTTCATCGTATTCAGCGGTCATGCCGTACAGTGAAGGATCGAACTCGGTATTGCTCGGATCAACACCCTCGTTAGCCTGCTTGAGAGACAGGGAAATCCGGCGACGATCCAAGTCAATATCAATAACTTTGACAAAGACCTCTTCGCCAACCTTAACAACCTGCTCCGGTACTTCTACGTGACGCTGTGCCAGCTCGGAGATATGTACCAGACCCTCAATGCCGTCCTCGACCCTAATAAACGCACCGAAAGGAACCAGCTTGGTGACCTTGCCAGGAACGACCTGACCGATAGCGTGAGTGCGGGCAAAAGTCTGCCAAGGATCTTCCTGGGTGGCTTTCAAGGACAGCGAAACCCGTTCGCGATCCATATCCACATCCAGAACCTCGACCGAAACTTCCTGACCAACTTCGACTACCTCGGAGGGGTGGTCAATATGCTTCCAAGAAAGCTCGGATACGTGAACCAGACCGTCCACTCCGCCCAAATCTACGAAAGCACCAAAGTTTACGATAGAAGAAACCACGCCGGAACGAATCTGTCCCTTTTGCAAGGTATCCAGGAACTGGGTGCGTACTTCGGCTTGAGTCTGCTCTAGCCAGGAACGACGGGAAAGAACCACATTGTTACGGTTCTCATCCAGTTCAATAATCTTGGCATCTAGTTCCCGCCCAATATAGGGAGCGAGGTCGCGTACCCGACGCATTTCAACTAGGGAAGCCGGTAGGAAGCCACGCAAGCCGATATCCAAGATAAGACCGCCCTTGACCACCTCAATCACCGTACCGGTGACTACGCCGTCAGCTTCCTTAATCTTCTGGACGTCGCCCCATGCACGTTCGTATTGAGCGCGCTTCTTCGACAGCAGCAGACGACCTTCTTTGTCCTCTTTCTGCAAGACTAGGGCTTCAATTTCGTCACCCACCTGGACAACGTCCTCGGGGCTAACGTCATGTTTAATAGACAGTTCGCGTGAAAGGATTACGCCCTCGGTTTTGTAACCAATATCGAGGAGGACCTCATCACGATCAACACGGACAACAGTACCGGTAACGATGTCGCCATCACCAAAGTACTTAATAGTTTTATCGATTGCAGCTAGTAGTTCTTCTTGCGAACCGATATCGTTTACGGCAACTTGATCCAGCTGCTCAGTAGAGGTGGTCATAGAGATAATTTCTCCAAAACGGACTTAATAGACAATATGGACAATTTTGGCTTCTCTTTCAAGAAACCTTAAAGAGCCTATCAGCAAAAACCGTTGAATCTCCAACTCAAAAAGCCCCTGTCGGGTTATTTCCCTAAAATGTATCCGATTCCACAGCCTTTTTCAGGACGAACAGCCCCCGTCTTGGCACCTAGTTAGATACAACTTTCCTCTAGTGGGCAGCGCTTCGCCAATTGCTACCTACTCCGATTCCCACCGACAAAGGAACTTCTAAGCTAGCCGCATTACACATCGCATCCTCTACCAGGCAGCGCAGCTGGTTTTCCTCTCCCGGCGCTACCTCAAGAATCAATTCGTCATGAATCTGCAACAACACCCTGGAAGATAGCCCTTGCGCCTGAAGCTGTTCATCTACCCGAATCATTGCCTGTTTCATTAAATCTGCAGCGCTGCCCTGAATCGGAGCATTAAGAGCCGCCCGCTCCGCCATTCGCCGTAAATTGTGGTTGGAGCTCTTCAGATCCGGGAGGGCGCGCCGTCTGCCCTGCATGGTTTCGGTGTAGCCAACTTTTCGGGCACGTTCAACAATCTGATGTAAATAACTACGTACTTTCCCGAAACGTTGAAAATACTGATCCATCAACTTTTCGGCTTCCTTTTGCGCAATACGCAGTTGGCTAGCCAAACCGTAGGCAGAAAGCCCATAGGCAAGCCCGTAAGAGGTAGCTTTAACCTTTGACCTCATCTGTTCAGAGACGTCTTCGGGGCTAATATCAAAAATCATGGCCGCCATCGTGCGGTGTAAATCTTCTCCGGTCTTGATAGCCGCGATTAAATCTTTGTCGCCTGACATATGCGCCATTACCCGCATTTCAATCTGGGAATAATCCACGCTCATCAGGTTTTCAAACCCGTCCCCAAAAATGAACGCCTCCCGAATTCGTTGTCCATTAACCGAGCGAACTGGAATGTTTTGCAAATTCGGTTCTGCCGAAGAAAGCCGCCCGGTTGCGGTCACTGTCTGCTTAAATGAGGTGTGAATCCTGCCATCAGGGTGAACTGCTTTTTGTAGCCCTTGCACGGTTTGTAAGAGCTTAATGGAATCGCGATGAGCCAGCAAATACTGCAAAAATGGATGCTGAGTTTTGCCAAACAGCCACTCTAAAGCATCGGCATTAGTGGTGTAACCGGTGCGGGTTTTCTTGGTTTTTGGCATCTGAAGCTGCTCGAATAACACTTCTTGCAGCTGTTTAGGACTAGAAAGATTTAAATCAGGACGACAGACCTGAGCGCGCGCCTGCTGTTTTGCATCCTCGGTTTGCTTCCTTAAATCGTTTTCGAGGTCTCCTAGCACCTGGTCTGATACTGCGATTCCGGTATCTTCCATCCGGGCGAGAATCCTAGAAATAGGGCGTTCCAGCTGCAACCATAAATGCTCGGCTCTGCTGGAGGATAATGCTTTCTTTTCAGCCTGAGCGATTTGCGGCAGCGCCGCCGCCATCTGCGCAATTTTAGTATCTGAAGTACCAGATAAATCCAGGGTTGCTTGCCCGCTATCCTCGTTATTTTCGGGGGAAAGTGAATAGCCTAAGAGCTTTTCGCTTAGCACTTCCACCTCATAAGAACGCGCCGATGGGTCTAGTAGATAACCCCCTATTTCGGTATCCCATCCGGGCATTTCTACTTTGATTCCCCCGCCTTTTAAGGCGTGCCAGGCAGCTTTCCAGTTATGGAAGATAGTGTTATCGGTTCTAGCTAGGAAGTCTTTAAGAGCTGACACCAAGTCCGGTGGGGCTGCAATCAAATCAATGTTAGCCACCTGGTTCTCGCTAGCTAAAAGCACCCTAGTAGCATCCCCTAATCCCGGAGTGGTCTCTCCCTCTACGATTACGCCTACCGGTTTTGAAAGGGCGCGAATCCATTTAGGGATGTCTTGTTCGGCAAGAATCTTAACTTCTTCCCGAGCGCTGGGCGTTTCTTGCCCCAGTTCAAAAGCGGGAACGCTGGCTAAAGCAGCTCGCAGAGTTTGCCCGATTTCCAGTTTATCTAGCAGTTTTGCCAGTGAATCGGCATTTGCTTTCCCGAAGGTAAGCTCTCCGACATTTATCCCTAAGTCCAGGTCAGTTAGAAGGGCGTTTAGTTTCCGGTTCCTTTTCACGTCCTCGATATGGGAACGTAAATCTTCGCCCCGCTTACCGCCAATATCGGCGGCGTGGGCGAGAACCCCAGCCAGCCCGTCATACTTATTTATCCAGGCGGCAGCGGTTTTCTCTCCTACTCCCGGTACTCCGGGCAGGTTATCTGCTTTTTCACCAACTAAAGCAGCAATCTCTGGGTAACGATGAGGGGGAACCCCATATTTTTCGGCAATAGCCTGCGGGGTCATTCGTTTTAAGTCGGTAATTGAGCGGGAGGGATACAGTACGGTGACAGATTCATTCGATAATTGGAAAGTGTCGCGGTCTCCGCTGGCTACCAGCACCTGAAGTCCCTGTTCACTGCCCTGCGTAGCTAAGGTAGCTAAAATATCGTCAGCCTCGATATTTTCTTGCTCTAAAGTAGTGACCCCCAGGTGAGCGAGCGCTTCTTTAATTAGCTCTATTTGTCCCTTAAACTCGGGCGGAGTGGGTTTACGACCGGCCTTGTACTCGGGGTATTCATCGGTGCGGAAAGAATGGCGAGAAACATCAAATGCCACCGCTAAATAATCGGGCTGTTCATCTTGCAACATTTTTACTAGCATCCGTAAAAACCCGTAAACCGCGTTGGTATATTGACCATCGCTGGTGCAAAATGCTTCCGGATTTAGGGCATAAAACGCGCGAAACGCCGCTGAATGACCGTCAATTACAAGTAGGGTTTTCTTCTCAACCATCTAATCCTCCTAGGGACTATCCTAGAGAAAACACGCCTGGGTTGTACCGGCAGCGCTGTGCCGGATGGTTATTGCGCTGCTTAACCGATTTGTTCGATAACAGCTTCGGCAACCTCGCGCATGGTTAGTCTGCGATTCATAGAGGTGGTTTGAATCCAGCGGAAAGCTTCCGGTTCGCTCATCTCCATGTTCTCCATGAGTAGACCTTTAGCTCTGTCTACCACTTTGCGAGTCTCAAAACGGTCTTGCAGGTCAGCTACTTCATTCTCTAATGATTGGATTTCGGCGTGCCGGGAAAGGGCGATTTCTAGCGCTGGTAATAACTCGGCGGGAGTAAATGGTTTCACCACATATGCCATAGCTCCCGCGTCTCGAGCGCGTTCCACTAACTCTTTTTGTGAAAATGCGGTAAGCATCACTACAGCGCAGGAAACTTCCTTCATTATTTTTTCGGCGGCACTAATCCCGTCCATTTTAGGCATTTTTACATCCATAACACACAGGTCAGGCTGATGTTCGAGGGCTGATTGGTAGGCGGATTCTCCGTCTGCTGCCTCGGCTACAACTTCGTAGCCGGCTTCCGTGAGAGTTTCCACAATATCGAGTCGAATCAGGGTTTCATCCTCGGCGACCAGTACTTTTCTGCCGGGGAGATTATTTTTTTTAGCATTAGATTTCAAAGTTGCCACATATCTATATTAGACTGAAATGGTGCGCTCGTTGAAGCGCTAAAGAAAAAGCCTCGATGGCGGAATTGGTAGACGCAGCGGATTCAAAATCCGCCGTCCTTCACCGGACATGTGGGTTCGAGTCCCACTCGAGGTACTTATGGGGCAGATTCCACCCTGCCAGCTATTTTGGCTACTATTTTCGGGGTTCTACTCAAGCTAAAGGGCATTTTTTATACCTGGATTCTTGCTTCTAACCTCTAAAAACTTCCCCTATGAGAATCCTCACTAAACCTAGGTTCCCCCGGTTCAGCAATTTTAGCTACGCAGAGAGGACGAGAACTCGGGGGTAGGTAAATCGGTTAGGAACGTTTGCGGCGTTCGCGTACCCGCACCGATATTTGAATGGGGCTACCGACAAAACCAAACTGTTCGCGCAGACGGTTTTCTAAGAAACGTCGATAGGACGGCTCTAGGAAACCGGTAGTAAAGAACACGAAACGGGGCGGAGCAGCGCTAACCTGAGTCGCAAACATAATCCGTGGCTGTTTTCCACCCCGAACCGGGTGAGGATGCTCGGCAACGAGACGACCGAGAAAGGTATTTAACTCACTGGTAGAAATCCGGGTTTTCCAGCCCGCAAGTGCTTGCGTTAAGACCCCTTGAATCCGGTTAGTATGCCAAGCGGTCTTGGCCGAAAGATTAACCCGCGGAGCCCAATCAACATGGGATAATTGCAGTTCCCATTCGCGTTCTAAATCGCGCCGCCTCTCCTCGTCAAGCAAATCCCATTTATTATTGACCAACACCAAGGCTCGCCCCGCAGAAATTACTTGCTCAATGATTCTAATATCGGCACTAGCTAGCTCCTGGGAAGCATCTAGCAGCACCATTGCTATATCGGATTCCTCAATCGCTGTCTGAGTCCGTAAGGAAGCATAAAAATCAGCACCCCGGCTTTTATGCATCCGACGGCGAATCCCGGCCGTATCTACAAAAGTCCACGGAACCCCCGCAATCTCGATAACCTCATCCACGGGGTCCCGGGTAGTGCCAGCCAATTCGTTTACCACCACCCGCTGCGAGCCAGCTAAGGCATTAAGCAGCGAGGACTTCCCCACATTGGGGCGACCCACCAAAGCTACCCTCCCGGGGCTGCCTTCAACTAAAACCGGCGCTAAATGGGATTTTTCTGGAAAAACAGCTACCAGTTTATCCAGTAAATCGCCACTGCCCAGACCGTGTAGCGCTGAAAGCGGGAAAGGCTCACCCAAACCAAGCGACCACAGAGCCATAGCGTCAGCTTCTAAGCGATCTGAATCCACTTTATTAGCAACCAAAATAACCGGTCTACCGCATTTTTGCAGTATCCGCGCAATCTGCATATCGGTTTCGGTCGCTCCCACCTGGGCATCGGTGACAAACAAAACCGCATCGGCATACTGCAAAGAAACCTCGGCTTGCGCCGCCACCATTTGGTCAAGACCTCGAACCCCCAGTGCGCAACCGCCAGTATCCATAAGCAGGAAATCTTTCCCCGCCCACTGCGCCTGGTAACGAACCCGGTCTCTGGTGACCCCTGGTTTGTCTTGCACCACGGCAGCGCGCCGCCCCAAAATCCTATTTACCAGGGTAGATTTCCCCACATTAGGGCGACCGATAACCGCAACTACCGGTAATGCAGCTAAATCTTGCTTTTCGTCCTCTTCGCCACCGTTTTCCAGCAACTCAAGGTCATTTTCTTGTAGCTCAATCTGACTAAGTAGCTTTGAAGAATACACAGGGATTTGGTCTTGACTCACGTTCTAAAGTCTAGGCGAGGACGGGACAGTTTGGCGAAACTCTAGGCGTGGCGCGCCTTGAAAACCCGCCCCACAATGGCAACCACGGCTTCTAGGGTTTCCTCTTCGCTTAAGTCAGAAGAATCCAGCAGCTCAACTCCGGGAGCAGGCGTAGTGAAATTATTTACCTGTGAGTCAGCCAGGTCACGAGCGCTTACCGCGTCTGTTCCCACACCTAATTGACCCTGACGACGCTGCTGGCGTACCTGTTCAGAGGCAGTAAGCAGAATCTTTACGTCCGCATCTGGGGCAACCACAGTAGTGATGTCACGACCTTCGGCAACAATCCCCCGTCCAGATTCTTGAGCAGCTTTTATTAGCTGACGTTGTCGAGCAATCATTTGTTGTCGAACGCCTGGCACTGCGCTCACCCGGCTGACCATATTGGTAACTTGCTCGCTGCGCAGCAAAGCGGTTACATCCCTTCCATTAATGAGGACGCGAGGAGCGTGCGGAACGTCCTCTACCTGCAGGGGAATACTTGCAGCTAGCATCGCAAGAGCTGCCGGGTCGTTAAGGTCGGTTCCCTGCTGTAGCGCATACCAGGTCAAAGCGCGATACATCGCACCAGTATCCAAAAAGCGCGTACCTAGCTCTGCAGCCGATAGGCGCGCAATTGTAGACTTGCCTGCACCACTAGGCCCATCAATGGCAATTACCAAGCCAGCGCCGAGAATCTGCTGGCTAACATATTGTGAACCGTCACCTGACATAGCGTTACAACCCTTCTGAAACCATCTTTAGCAAGATGCCTAAATATATCAGATACCTTTTGATAATAAGCTATCTTCGCCTTTTGTTACAGTTTATTGGAGATTACCGGTGGGCTCCATTCTAAAAAGACACTATTTCCCAGCCTTTAACCGCCAGTTTTTCTGCCAGTAAATTTGCGGCGTTAGGTTCTATAGCCAGGCGTGCCACCCCAAAGGCAGCCCCCGGAGAATGTTCCAGTTCCAGATCCTCGATATTGATACCGGTATCGCCCACAGCTTGAAAAAGTCGCGCCAAACTCCCAGCTATATCGGGAACTTTAACCATTACTTCCTGGTAACGCCGCGGCGCTCCCCCATGTTTACCCGGAATCCGCGCTACCCCCAAGTTTCCTTGCCGCATAGCTAAAGTTACCGCTCCCACCAAGCTCGGGGAAGGAAATGCAGCTCCCGGATGTTCGAGGGCGTGCAATACTTGCTGCATATCATCGGCAAAACAACGTAAAACTTTCGCCACGTGCTCGCCGTTACCGGCAATAATAGCTGCCCAGAGCGCCGGATCGGAAGAAGCAATCCGGGTAGTATCGCGCAAACCCTGTCCTGAAAGCCCTAAAGACTCTAGCGGAGCTTTCGCCAGTTGCGCTGCCAACAGGGAAGAAACCAGTTGTGGAACATGGGAAACTAAAGCCACAGATTGATCATGAGTTTCCGCATCTAACTGTAGCGGCATAGAACCTACATCCAAGGCCAAAGTACGCATCGCCAGCACCGCCTCAGCGCTGGTGTGTTCGCTGGGCACTACCACCCAAGGACGCGATTCAAATAAATCTTCGCGGGCAAAGGCAGTGCCAGAACGTTCCCTCCCCGCCATTGGATGCGAGCCCACGTAACGGGAAATATCCGCCCGCGCCTCTTTAATTTCCGTTAGAATCACGGCTTTTACCGAAGCAACATCGGTCACCAGCGATTCGGGAAACTCCTTTAACGCCGATATTACCTGTCTAGCTGCCACATCAGGCGGGGTAGCTACCACCACCAGGGCAGGTGATGGGCAGTTTTCGTCCCATTGAATACCAGCGCCCATATCGCAAGCCAAAGCGGTAACCACCGGAGAAATATCTCGTAAAAAGACCTTCACTCCCAGTTTACTAAGCCGCATTCCCAGGGAAGCTCCCAGCAAACCGACCCCAATAATCAATACCGGTCCGGTAGTTCCCACCTGCGAGTTAGCAAGGTTTGTTTTCAGGTTCTCCATAGCTTACAGCTTAAAGGTCTACGCTTTTCATTAGCACACTTAACTCGGGTTTTGAAAGTGTGCGGGTTGCTCCCAGCGGTAGATTCCCCAGTTTAACTGTTCCATGACCTATCCGAGATAGTTCCATTACCGGCGCGCCTACACTGTCAAGCATTCTGCGAACAATCCGGTTACGACCTAGATGTACTTGTAGCTCAACTAGAGTTAAACCTCCGTGAGATCCTTTGATAGTTACCCTATCGGCTCTGGCAAACCCGTCCTCCAGCATGATTCCCTCACGCAGTTTTTGCGCACTTTTCCCGGTAAACTTACCTTTCACGGTAGCTAAATAGGTTTTCGGCACTTCCCAGGAAGGATGGGTTAGCCGGTTCGCAAGCTCACCATCATTGGTGAGCAGCAATAATCCAGAGGTGTCTATGTCTAAACGCCCCACATGAAACAGCCGTACCCGGTAATCAGACAAAAAACGGGTAAGGTCGTGGGGGTCACCCCGCAGGGACGATTCCACCCCGGTAGGTTTATTTAGGGCGATGGTTAGGCGGGAATCATCAATAAGCACCGGTTGTCCATCTACGTGAATCATTACCTGTTCTGGATTCACTTTAGAACCAAGTTCGCGCACCACTTTGCCGTTTACTTTTACCCGCCCGCTAACAATCAATTTCTCACAGGCGCGCCGAGATGCTACCCCGGCAGCAGCCAAAACCTTCTGAAGCCGCTCTTTTTTGGGAGCCCCCTGTACTTGCGCGGGTTTTAGCGGCGAGGTTTTCTCCGCCGGGAGCGACCGTCGAGCCGGAGCCAATGGGATATCCCCAATAGGACGTCCTAAGCGGTCAACGCCCTCATCACTTTTCTGATACGAGTTCAGATCGCTCAATTAATTTCTCCTATATTTTCCTAAACTGCCCTTATCCTATCGCGGAGCCAAATTAATCTTTTAGTCGCGCCTCTAATTCGTCTAATTCTTCCCTCGCGGGCAGGTGCGGAGCCAAAGGAGGTAACTGCTCGAGGCTGGTAAGACCCATTCGCTCTAAGAAAGTAACAGTAGTGCCATACAGCACCGCCCCTGAAGGCACCCTATCTACTTCCTGAATCAAGTCATGGGCAAGCAAAGTCCGTACCACCCCATCTACGTTCACTCCCCTAATACCGGCAATTACGGAACGCGAAACCGGCTGCCGGTAGGCAATCACCGCCAAGGTTTCTAATGCCGGACCAGATAGTTTGGAGGTTCCTCCCTGAATTAAAAATCCGGAAATAATCTCTTCTTGCGCAGCCGCCGAATATATTCGCCAGCCTCCCCCCACGTTACGTAGAACGAATCCGCGAGCGCGTCCCGTCTGCCCTGAATACTCCGCAGATAAATAGTTCAAAGCGTCCTGTACCTGCTCTGGGCTAGCCGAAACGGCCTCGCACAGGCGCTCTAAACTGACTGGCTCAGCGGAAATAATCAAAATTGCTTCCAGGGCGGCAAGCAGCTGTTCATCATGGTTTATTGTCATTTACCGCTCCATAATCATCGAAACTAAGGTTCGTAAAATCCGGAATTTGGTCAGTTTCCAAAGTTATATAGAGCTCTCCGAGAGCTTTTTCTTGACTTAAATCCACGCAGCGGTGTCGGTAAAGCTCCAATAAGGCCAAGAATCTGGTCACCATTTCGGTCGGGTTCTTCGCGGAGCGGGTGAGCTCTTTAAAACTAGCTTTACCTGCCATAGAGAGTTCTTTCACCAAAATTTGGGCTTGTTCCGCCAGGGAAGCCTGGGGCAAGTGCAGATGGGACAGGGATACTTCAGGAGGACGGCGGGTGAAGGCTTCAGCGGCGGCGCGGGCTAAATCTTCGGGGGTGAAACTAATGCGCAGGGGTGGCAAAAGGCGCGCGAACTTTTCCGGTAACGGGACTTCTCTAGGATAGTAGGCTCTGCTTTCTCCAATGCGTTCACCAAAGTAGTCGGCAACTTCTTTATAGGCTCGATATTGCAATAATCGCGAAAATAGTAGGTCACGTGCCTCAAGATATTCAGGATCGAGTTCTTCGGCTTCTTCTCCGGGTAGCAACTGGCTGGCCTTGATGTTGAGCAAAGTTGCCGCAATTTCTAGGAACTGGGAGGCTTGCGATAAATCCGGAAATGCTTGCATATAGGCAATAAACTCATCGGTTACCTGCGCTATCGCTACCTCGGTAATATCCAGCTTATTTTTAATAATCAGGGTCAGCAGTAAATCTAAAGGTCCGGAAAAAACCTCTAAATCCAGCTCGAACCGGGGAACTTTGGGGGAATCGATTACCGAGGAATCTGGTACCGAGGACGCAGCTAGAGCATTTCCTGCGGGAGTGACGCTAGCCTGTTCAGTCATAGTGAAATAGGCTCTTTAGGCCGCGTCACCACGAGCAATAACCTCGCGCGCTAGCTGACGATAGGCGGCAGCTCCCGCGTGTGAGGGGGCAAAAGTAGTAATCGGTTCAGTCGCCACCGAGGCATCTGGGAACTTTATCGTGCGGCGAATAACGGTTTGATAGACCAGGTCACCGAATGCTTCTTGTAGGCGTTCCATTACTTCGCGTGAATGTAGGGTGCGGGTATCGACCATGGTGGCTAAAATCCCATCAATTTTAAGTTTCGGGTTAAGCCGGTCACGCACTTTTTCAATCGTTTCTACCAGTAGCGCTACCCCGCGCAGGGCGAAAAATTCGGTTTCCATGGGAATCATTACCCCGTGGGCAGCGGTCAGAGCATTAACGGTCAATAGCCCCAGGGAGGGCTGACAGTCAATCAAAATCACATCGTATTTTTCACTGACCGTATGGAGAGCGCGCGCGAGTGCCATTTCCCGGGCAACCTCGTTCACCATTTGAATCTCAGCTGCCGATAAATCTATATTGGCGGGAGCTAAGTCCATACCGGGAATCGACGTGGGACAGATAACCTGATCTATGGTTACGTTTCTATCTAAAAGCACATTGTAGATGGTGGCATCGAGGTCGTTGCCGTTTACCCCCAAACCGGCTGTGGCCGCGCCTTGGGGATCGAAATCTACAATCAACACCCGCCGCCCATATTCAGCGAGGGCAGCCGCCAAGTTAATGGTGGTTGTAGTCTTACCCACTCCACCTTTTTGATTACACATAGCGATAATCCGCGCCGGACCATGCGACTGTATAGGCGCAGGCGCGGGGAATTGCGTATCTTTCGGGGTTGGCGGGGGTATCAAACCGGGTTGAATCTCACTCACTCTTATAACAATATGACAACCGGAGAAAAATTGTTACCAAGCGGCGTTCTCGTAGCCTGTAATCTCCCCTCGCTCGGTACCGTGAAATGTAAATCTCACTACCCGCATAGAAAAGACGCAGGCGAAAATAACCACGTTGGTAGAGACTTAAATGCAGTAATGCTCTCCCAAATACTCTAACTAACTTGCGGGAATGTGGAGCTAAGACCTGATTCGAGCAGTGGCACACAGTGCGGAGATTATTCTTTCTGAGTAGCTGCGGCGCAGGTAAGACATAATGCTCAGATATTACCCGAGTAGGTACGGTGACGTCCTGTGCGGGGAAATTATTTTATCCGAGTAGGTGCGGTGGGCATAAAGTCTGGGAAATACCGCGGTATTTCCCAGACTTTGGGCGGGAGGAAAAATATTTTCGCCGCACTACCCCGCGCCCCGGTAACCGGCACTAATCGCTACCGAGCACGCGGATGGGTTTCTTGGTACACCTCGCGTAACAATGTGGCGGTTACCTTGGTATATATCTGGGTGGTAGTTACATTCACGTGACCGAGTAATTCCTGCACCACCCTAACGTCCGCCCCGCCTTCTAACATATGGGTGGCAAAAGAATGCCGCAGGCTGTGGGGGGAAACCGTCGTTTTTATGCCCGCTTTTTCTGCGCCCTTGCGAATAATATTCCAGGCACTTTGCCGCGATAGGCGCCCTCCCCGCAGATTCAAAAACAGTGCCGAACTACCCCGACCTTTTTGGGCTAGTCCCGGACGGGCACGCACCAGATAGGCTTCTAAGGCTTTAACCGCGTATTCTCCTAGCGGCACCAGGCGCTGCTTATTGCCTTTACCGGTTACGGTCACCAGGGTAATCGGATTTTCCCCTGCATCTTCTGCCTCCCTGCCAGCTAGTATCCCTAAATCGTCTACATCGAGGGCGCATACTTCACTCACCCTAGCTCCCGACGCATACAGGGTTTCCAGTAGTGCCCGCGAGCGCAAAGAGGCGGGATCTTCCCCACTAAAGGCTTCCAGTAAAGCGCGGGTTTGCGTGATAGTTAGTGCTTTGGGCAGTGGACGCGCTAAGCGGGGATTCTCTAGGTTTTCGGTCGGGTCTGCGCCACTTAGGCGCTCGTTTTGCGCGAAGCCGTGGAATCCGCGCAGGGAGGCCAGGAGTCGGGCGATTGAAGATGCAGCTAGCGGGTTTTTCCCGTCTTCCCCGGCTGCGGACGCCTGTAAGAATGCCTGCAAAGTGTCCGGGGTGATTTCCGCTAAAGCATAAATGCCGCTGCCTGCTAAATACTGGTGGTAACGTGCCAGGTCACGCCGATAGGAGCCGACAGTGTTGTTTGATAATCCTCGTTCAATCGCCAGGTGATCTAAATATGTTTCGCTCGCCTGCTCGATTTCGTCCATAGGGCTATTTTAGAGGGAGCAGCCACTTTTATTTGAGCGCCACCGGTGACAAAAGCGGTTTTCCGGCATCAGTTTGCCACCAAGGTGATAATAGAATCATCGTTGATTTTAGGAGTGATGATTTATGGCGTTATTCGCGATTGAATACTTTTATGACTCGACTGCTGCCGAAAAAATGGATGAGGTGCGTCCTGACCACCGCGCGCATCTGCGCGACCTGCATTCTCAAGGCATAGTAAAACTGGTGGGTTCTTGGGTAAATGATTCCCAACCCGGCGCGCTAATCGCGGTGGAAGCTGAATCTGGCGAGGACGCCCTAGCCGTCTTAGCGGAAGATCCCTTCTTCTTGGCGGGTTTCATTACGAGTCGCAAAGTACATCAGTGGAATGTAATTATCGGGGAAATCGCCTAGTCAGATTCCTGTTAGCGGAATCTGGATTTAACTCCGGCAGCTGGTACGCCCTCTAATTGCTTTCTTTCGCGCGAGCTGAAGGATTTTATCCCTGCCACCTCTGTGCATAAACTGCTGCCAGGATGCAGAACTGTTAAGGCTTGAGGGAGGTGGCCGGAAGTATGTAGATTCCGGTTTCTTTATCCTGCATTACGGCTTGCAGGTGTCCGACGATAATCCCCATTACTTTCGGTTTCTTTTTCGCGTAGCGGTAGAAACGAGTAAGACTGGTTATTGCGTCTTTGATGCTGCCATCACTTAATTTAATTTCAAAAGCCGCATAGTCGCCATTCTTAAATTCGAGGATGGCATCAACTTCATCACCAGAAACGTTGTCGCGGAAATGGAAAAGATGCCCTTCGTGATAGTCGGCATAAATTCGTAAATCTCGTTCCACGAGTGCCTCAAATAGTAGTCCAAAAGTTTCATGGTCATGCAGCAGTTTTTCAACACTCAGACCTAGGCTTGCACAACAAAGGGAAGGATCCACCAGATGCCTTTTCGCGGCTTTCCCAATTCTTGCTGAGGAACGGTAATTAAGACTGAAGGCTTCTTGATTTGCGGTCAGATATAAACTATCGAGGACGCTGAGGTAATCTGCGATGGTTGCACGACTTTCGATTAACTCATCTTGGTTTTCATATTCTTCGATATCTTTAACCAGGGTTTTGTTTCCGACTAAAGTTGATTCATTCCTGGAAAGCGAACGTAAAAGCATACGCATCTTGTGCGGATTACGTTTCCTTCCTGCCCCTTCATGCATATCTTTAGTTACCAAAGAATCAATATAACTCTCGGGAATAACTGCGCAATCTTCCTCCGCCATATCGATGTTTTCTGGCCACCCCCCTCTCACGATGAGGCGGGCAAGTTTTTCCAGGTTCACATCGCCCACGTATCCCGTTTTAACCGTTCCTTGCAATAGGCTAGACAGAGATACTTCTCCGGTGGAATCACCTGATTCATACAGACTCATAGGATGCATGCGCAGGGTTACTATTCTTCCTACCCCAGAGTGGAATACCTTGTGCTCACCTTCATTGACTTTCAAAGCGGTTGAACCAGTCAGGAGAAATTTCCCTTTTTTCCGATCCGTGTCACACTCATGCCGTACTGCATCCCAAATCTCGGGAACAATCTGCCATTCATCAATCAATTGAGGACTTTGATGAGTAAAAATGTATTTGGGATTAACCCCTGCCAGGTCACGCTGACTTCGATCCGTTAGATAACTCACGCTATTTGCATGCGCCAAGCTTGTCCAGGTCTTTCCGCACCACTTCGGTCCCTCAACACAGACAGCTCCGAAGATGTTTAAGTATCTTGCGATTTTTTCGTCAATAAGTCTTGACCGATATCCTGGTTTTATTAAGCTCATTACCCCACCTCTAAAAGAAGTCTACCTGGGCATTGAGCACTTTTCAAGCAATTCATTGTGCACTTTTCAGAGAATTTGTTGAGCACTTTTCAAGCAATTCACTGAGCACTTTTCAGAGAATTGTTCCTATGAGTAGTCAGAGGATTACTACCTCCCTGCTAACGCATTACGTTATTAACGCTAGACGTTAAATTTGAATTCGACTTTATTCCCTTGGCTATACGTGCACTCTGACCTCAAACGAAGACACGCTCTGGCTCACCTCTGAGATCAATTACAGCAAATACCCTCACACGCAAAAACTTGGTTACGACTGGTATTTCTTCACTCTCTTCAGCCATTTTGCAATGACTTCAATTTCGTCCTCTAGCTCTTTGACATCCGGTGGAACGTAATTAAGTTCAGGATGAGGATCGTGCCGTGACGCCCACCCAGAGATGCGACTGTAGGAGTCATCATAGGTTTTCACGTCTTCTTCTGTTACACGACCAATGATTCGCAGTTTCCCAACTCGGACTTCTAAAGATTTATAGTCAACCAGTGGCTCGGCGATAACCTGGCTGATTATGCGCTCCCAGGTCTGCGACATGTGGCCTGCAATATCTTGGGTTGCTCGCAGATAGTCCGCCTCACTCATCCCCTTCTCATTGCGGCGCAAAGTCGCAACTTTCTCCCGGAGAGCATTGACACGTTGGGCAGCATCCTTCGCGGTCCAGGGATGGTGCAAAGTCGTGTAACCTGGCCCCAATTCCCTCCGTTTTTCAATGCCTCGTGTAGCAAATTTGACACTGGACTCGTCTGCCGCTTTATGCAGGAACATGGTGAAGGCTACGTCATGCGTGAACACCACAACTTGCCTATTTTTAGCTAGCTCTACGATGCGCCTCGCAACAGACTCGCGCTTCATATGGTCAAGGGAAGAAACCGGATCATCGAAAAACAGAGCCGACTTACTCGCGTCGAAGTGAGCCTCTGTGAGAAAACCTGCAAAACCGAGTGAGGTCTGTTCCCCTTCAGATAAGACATGCTCGAGCCTTCCACGATGGGCACCCACCAAATCTGCCTTGTGGAGTAGAGTTCCTTTTTGGGCTCTGGTTCATCCGAACGTGACGCGTTCCAGGCCGAGCTTCTTCGCCTCGCGCGTGAAGTATTGGCTCGCCTCCCCAGTTACGTATTTCTGGGTGAGTTCTTTCACCTTCTCAGTGATTTGACGAGAGTTAGTCTCCGAAAGTCTTTCATCGAGCTTCGCCAACTCCTGAAGTCTAGTTCGTTCCGTTTCTATAAGTTGCCGCCCGTCCCGCATCGCAATCTGATCACGCAGTTGGCATTCTCTCGACTTTGCTTGGGCCAGTTTTTGTTTGAAACTCTCTGCGTCCACTTTTTTGCCTTGTTCACGGCAGGAAGCGGCTTCTTTACGCAGAGCAGAGACAGCGACAATAACCTCAACACGTTTCGGCTTTCCGTCAGACAATAGTGCGAACTTACGATTATCTAACACCTCTATTATCGAATCAATTTTTTCCGTATCGATCTCTGCAATGTGCTTTAACTTCTCAATAGCCCTTTGCACAGTGGCTGGTTCGACCTCTACTCCGTCAATTTCCTTCCTAAAGGCAGCTGCCTTTTCCTGTGCAGCTTGTGCTTCTTGAGCCGTCGTGTCCATGACAAACTGTTGGAATCTCATAAGACGTTCTGCGGCATCAGTGCCTAGCGCCTGTTGGCACAGAACACAGACTGCCCCGTCAGTGGTATGTGGGAAGTCGTGATTCCGATAAGCCACCTTCGAATATGATTCCGCTGCCCTCCACAGTGCCTTCCATGCCTGTGACCCAACTTCGCTCAGGGGCTCTTTGTTGTCGAACGCCTCAGACGAGGCAAGATCCGCTGCCCTCTGCGCAGTTTCAGCCTTCTCGGTCAGCTCTCTCAGCTGCGTCTCGGCTTGAACTCCAATATTTTTGTCGATCTCCTCCAAATGATCAGCGATCAAATCGAGAGCCTCAGCTGCCTCTTTCAGACGATCTCTTTCTTTAGTTGGATCGATTTCTCGAAGGCGAGAAACCTCTTTCATCTGTTTCTCAAGGAGCTCAGCCACGTCGGATGGGCAGGCGACTGCTGCTGTCAACTCATCGTCCGTTGTAGCAGCATTCAGCCCTTTAAGGAACTTCTCTCCAGCACTCCCTACGCTAACCTCAGGCAGAGGTCCACTATTGCTTTTCTGTTCCTTCCACTTCGAAAGCACTTTATGCACACCGACACATACCTTCCCGAGCTCCTCCAATAGCTGCACAGCCGAGGGACGGTAAGAAATCTCCGTTTCTTTGGTCAGGTAGGTATCTCCGCAGTGCTCGTCATAGAAGGCAACGCGACTGAAGTCAGGGTCAGCCGATTGGCCTAACTGGGCCGTTCTCTCAGTATCGCCAACCTGAAAAATGACTTTACCTGACGGGGAATCATCCGTATCAGCGAATACATCAGGGAGAATGTCACCCTTATGGCGCGCACGAACTATTGAACGAATCACCCGGGCATAACCGGACTTACCACTACCGTTGTTTCCAAACACCACGGTGAGACCATCTGGTTCAAATGTAAGTTCTTGGTCAGCGGCAAGGCGATTAACATTCGTGAGTTCTTTCACCGCAACTATGCGAACCGACTCATCTTTTGTTGTCTCTGAAGGTACGAGTTTTGCAAACCAACCACCATTAGGCGCCGACTCAGGTTCTTGGAGCAAGCTTTTTGCGATCTCCTCATAGTCTTGCTCATCAAGAGGCCCTTCGGTGGCCATACGAGCCAAAGCCTTCTGTTGCCACCAAGGTCTCGACACTGCCCATTGCAACACATCCTCGTAAGCTGTCATCTATGCGCTCCCTCACTCGTCGCTACACAGGGAGAAGAAATGCTTGGCGTATTGCAAGCCTGCAGGCCGTAGTTTCTGCAACAACGCCCTCGGTCTCATGCATTGGCGTACTCTCCTCGCTCACGGCGACGTCTCCGCTCGTCCTACTTCTTCCCCCCAGACGTAAGCCCCGTGCGGAACTCGACTACGTCTCCGTCTTGCATCACGTAGTCTTTGCCCTCTTGGCGCAGCTTTCCGGCCTCACGCGCAGCGTGAATCGAACCCAGTTCCACTAGCTCATCAAACCCGATAATCTCGGCTTTAATGAATCCCCGTTCGAAATCACTGTGAATTACCCCGGCGGCTTGGGGGGCTGTCCAGCCTTTACGAATCGTCCAGGCGCGGGACTCTTTTTCCCCAGCCGTCAAATAAGTTTGCAACCCCAAAGTATCGAAACCCACCCGGGCTAACTGGTCAAGACCGGACTCGCTTTGCCCGGACTCTTCCAGCATTTCCCGCGCGTCCTCTTCATCCAGTTCTACTAGATCCGCTTCAAACTGGGCATCTAAGAAAATCGCTTTCGCTGGCGCAACTAGATTCTCTAATTCTTGGCGTTGCCCCTCATCGAGTAACTGATCCGCATCCATATTGAACACGTAGATGAACGGCTTCAAAGTCATCAGTTGGAATTCTTTCAGCAGTTCTTTATCCAGTTCATCGTGGGCAGATAGCAGCGCTCCGTCCTCTAAAATCGCCTGGGCTTTCTTTACTTCTGCCAGTACTTCCGGTTCGGTTTTGCGCCCTCGGACTTCCTTTTCTAAGCGGGGAACCGCTTTTTCTAGAGTCTGCAGGTCGGCGAGAACCAGTTCGGTAGAAATAGTTTCAATATCGGAAGTCGGATCAATCTTGCCATCTACGTGCACCACGTCGGGGTCGCTAAACACCCGGGTTACCTGGCAAATCGCGTCAGCTTCCCTAATGTTTGCCAAAAACTGGTTACCGAGTCCCTCCCCTTGGGAGGCGCCCTTCACGATTCCCGCAATATCAACGAAAGAAACCGTGGCGGGCACAGTTTTCGCCGAATTAAACATTTCGGTTAGTTTTTTCAGGCGTGGATCCGGCAGCGGGACCACCCCCACGTTGGGGTCAATAGTCGCGAACGGATAATTCGCTGCTAATACGGTTGCGCGGGTGAGCGCATTGAACAAAGTTGATTTACCAACGTTAGGTAATCCTGCAATCCCAATTGTTAAAGCCACGTCTCTACCTTATCTAAGCGTTAAAGCCGGGGGAAAATCACTACCTCGCCAACCTAGACCGCGCCATTGATAGTGCGAATTATTTCGGCAATCGAAGTATAGAACTCCCCTGCCCGATTTATAGGGAGCAGCACCGCCAGTATTACCAGCATCATTGCAGCTACGCACCCTAGCAATGCTCGCAGATAGGACGCACGCGCCGCTTTTTCCATTATCTTTGGCACGAAGCGAACCACGAGCGCCAAAGCCAAGATGGCTATAGCAGCTACGGCAGTAATGGTCCCCAAACCCATCAGTGAAAATACTCCCGGATTTTTTTGCGGGATTAGCGCGGAATCGGCTCCCAAGATTTGCGAAACCTTTGGGGCTTTAGTGGTGCGAATCTGCTGCCACCAGCGGTAAAGGTCGGGCATTTGGTCGCGCCAAGTAGCCCAGTTGTGCCCTCCTTCGGCTTTAACATTCAACTGTAGACGGTCGCCAGGTGCTAACTGCGCCGCGGAGAACGCTTTTGCGATATGGATAGATTCTCTGTCCAATTGCGCCCCAAACACGTACATATCTAATGTCCAAGGGCGCGGCCTGCTTATTAAAGAAGACAAAGTATTATCTTGGAACGTTTTTCCAGAACGCACCCCCCAATTTCCAACAATCGGCTGATCATAGCCAGAAAGTACGCCACTAGCTCCAAAGACATCCCCATATAAAACCCCCAGGCGGGCGGCACAATACGCCCCGGAAGAATTACCGGCAATCATCCAATCCTGACGGTTATCGGAAACATTGGGAAACACCGAGCGAATCATTTTCGGAATATCGAAACTGAGCCAAGTCGCTGTTTGCGCCCCTCGCTGAACATTTGCACAGGTAGGCGCTTTAAGATTCACGTTGCCTTCGGGAATAACCACAATCGTGGGAGCAATTTCCCCCTGGTCAATCGCTTTTTGTAAAGTACCGGAAAAATCTAGGGCGCGAGCAACCGAAACAGGAGAACCGGGATAGCCGTGAATAAACTCTAAAACGTTATAGGTTTTTGAACGGTCTTGCGGGTCATATCCCTCGGGTGTCCACACAATAACCTGCTCTTTTACCCCCGATTTTGGACCGGAAAATACCGTTACTTCTCCGCCCTTAGCGGAAGGCTTGAAACTGGGGAACCACTGTTCTTGACCCGGTAATGCCGAAGCGGTTTGCGGGTTCATTTTCTGTGATTGCGAGGACGCGGAAGCAGTTTTTTTAAGCTCCTCACCCCTTAGGGTATCGGTAATTGTCACCTTGGTTGTTTGCTTATTAGTCAGCATTTCCCACAGCTCAACTGGGCTAGAGAAATACTGCATTGGGCGATTAATAACCAAAGCGATTGCTATTACCTGCACTATCGTCACCAATAGGACTAACCCGGTGGAACGCAGCGCCTTTCCAGGTTTGCGAATCATCTGCGGTAAAGCTAGCAGAGCCCCTACAGCCAGTAGGCAGGAAATAATAACGAATGGTAAAGAAGCTAACACCTATTCTCCTAGCAGGTATGCCCCGGATCGTTTGTGCGCCGACGGTTATTAGTCTTAATTATTCCAGCTTCTGTCAGTTCTTTACGTAAAGGTAAAGGCAGCGCGAAAGTTACTGTTTCCCGGGCAGTTTCTACTTCTTGCACGTCCGCAAAACCCCAGTGGGCAAGTTGCTCCAAAACTTCCTTTACCAGCACTTCCGGTACTGAAGCTCCCGAGGTAACCCCTACAGTTTGCGTCTGACTAAACCATTCTTTTCGCATCTCGGAAGCTGTATCAATCCGGTAGGCGCACTTTGCTCCCCCCTCGAGGGCAACTTCTTTCAACCTCACCGAATTCGAGGAATTTGCCGAACCTACGACAATGACAACCTGAGCGGCTTCCGCAATCTTCTTTACTGCACCTTGGCGGTTTTGGGTAGCGAAACAGATATCTTCACTGGGAGGATCGTTGAGATTTGGGAAACGTTCCCGCAGCTTCTCTACGGTTTGCCTAGTCTCATCTAAACTTAGCGTGGTTTGAGAAAGCCAGACTACTTTTTCCTGGTCGCGCACCTGCACTTGGTTCACGCTCTCTAGATCTCCCACTACCTGAATATGGTCGGGAGCTTCCCCCTGAGTGCCTTCTACTTCCTCGTGCCCAGCGTGTCCCACCAGCACAATGTCATAGTCAGCTTTGGCGAAACGCAGGGCTTCGCGGTGGACTTTAGTCACCAGCGGGCAGGTGGCATCGACGGTTTTAAGTCCCCGACGCTTGGCTTCTTCGCGCACCGCCGGCGATACTCCATGGGCGGAGAACACTACCCTTGCTCCGGCAGGTACTTCATCTAGTTCGGTCACAAAACGCGCACCTTTAGCGCTCAATTGCTCTACCACAAACTTGTTATGCACGATTTCTTTACGCACATAAACCGGCGCACCATAGAGAGCCAACGCTTTTTCTACCACGTCAACCGCGCGATCTACTCCCGCGCAGTAGCCACGCGGAGCCGCTAGAAGCACTTTCTTTTCTGCCACATATATATCCTACTAAGGTATTATGCCTGATGCCCATCGGCTAAACACTGTTTATACCGCAGAGCTCATCTATGCTAGCGACCCGAAGTTGCCGATACAATAAAGCGGTGCAAACAAATCAGTCCCAGCCCGGCATCTTGCTTGCCCCCACTGCGGCGCAAACTACCCGCGATAATCCCTGGCCACTCTCGCTGCTGACCCAAAATATAAAGAAATATGTCAGCCGGATGTCTCGGCTTTGGGTATGCGGGCAGGTAGTGGAATATAAGCCCCGCCCCGGCTCTCGGATGGCGTTTTTTGTACTGCGAGACACAAAAGAAACCACCTCGATGACAGTGAAATGTTTCCCTACCGTGCTAGACCAGGTGGGAAGCGATTTTTCTGAGGGCGCGCAGGTAGTAGTGCTCGCCAAACCTGACTTTTATGAAGGCTCGGGGTCTCTATCCTTATTTGCTAACGAAGTGCATACAGTGGGAGTTGGTAATCTACTGGCTCAGATTGAGCAGTTACGGAAAAAGCTAGCGGCAGAAGGTCTATTTTTAGAGACAAAAAAGCAGCCCTTACCGGCGATTCCGGGCAAAATTGGTTTAATCGTAGGGCGCAACGCTAAAGCCAAACAGGACGTGATGGTAAATGCTTTGGCTCGTTGGCCACTTGCCGAGTTTGAGGTGCGGGAAGTGGCAGTGCAAGGGCTCACCTGCGCCCAGGAAGTAACCCGGGCTTTACAAGAGCTGGACTTTCTGCCCGAAGTGGAAGTGATTGTGATTTCCCGCGGCGGCGGAGCGGTGGAAGATTTGTTGCCATTTTCTGAGGAATCTTTGGTGCGGGCAGCAGCGGCGGCGCGCACCCCCCTAGTTTCCGCTATCGGGCATGAAGAGGACGCTCCCCTGCTGGATTTCGTAGCTGACTATCGGGCTTCTACCCCTACTGATGCTGCCCGGAGGATTGTGCCTGATTTACACGAAGAAACCTTGGGGCTGGAAAATGCGCGTAGCCGTTTACGCACCCTAATATCCGCCCTCCTCGATCAACATCTCGGACAGTTAGCTAGTTTTAGGGCGCGACCGGTTATGGCTGATCCGGCGGCTGTAATTGCCGCGCAAGAGCAATCTTTAGCATTAGCTAGTCAGCATCTACGTTTTCGTTTTGAAACCAGCCTACAAAATCAGGTGACCTCACTTAATGGATGGAAAGATGCTCTGAAAGCATATTCTCCGCAAGCTATTTTGGAACGTGGGTACAGCATTTTGCGTTCCCCGTCCGGAAGTGTAATTAACTCGGTTTCACAGGTTAATAAAGGTGATTTGCTCGAAGCCATTTTCTCTGATGGAAGCGCAGTTACAAAAGTTTTTGGCACCAATGCGAAAACCACTCCAGGAGGTAAAAATGAGTGAAACAGACTCTCAGATTCCGGTATCGGAGCTGTCGTATGAACAAGCCCGCGAGCAGTTAGTGTCAGCTATTGGGCAGCTAGAGGCTGGTAAACTGGGATTAGAGGAATCCTTGGAGGTTTGGCAGCGCGGAGAGGAACTAGCTAAACACTGCCAAGCTTTTCTTGATCGGGCTAAAGCCCGTCTAGATCAGGTAAAACAGGCGGATTAGCCCCTACAGCATCTATTTGTTATGACAGTAGGGGCATACCCGACGGCGCCCCTACTGGTAGGGGGTTACTTCTAATAGCTCTACTTTAATTTTCTTGCCATTGGGCGCTTCATAATCTACGCTTTCGCCTACCTTATGTCCCATTATGGCTTTTCCTAAGGGAGCATCTGGGGAATAAACATCCATTTCAACATCGGGGCTGGCTTCCCGTGACCCCATCAGGAATGTTACTTCACGGCGTCCTAAAGTAGCTTTTACTACCATTCCAGGCTCGACTATGCCGTCATCTGCTGGAGGCTTGCCAACTTCGGCGTTTTCAATAATCTCTTTTAACTGTAAAATGCGGGTTTCATTCCAGGATTGTTGTTCGCGCGCGGCGTGGTAGCCACCGTTTTCTTTTAAGTCTCCCTCTTGACGGGCTTCATCGATGCGACGAGCGATTGCTGGGCGTTCCACTTCTTCGAGGTTGCGCAGTTCGTCTTGCAGACGATCATAAGATTCTTGGGTCATCCAGGTCTTGTCTGCCATATTGTTCTCCTAAGCTCATATACAAAAGACTGACCGCGCCGAGCGCGGTCAGTAAATAGCAGTTTTCAGTCTAACAAATCGCGGTAACGCTGGCTATTAATTTTGCTGGTTGCAAAATGGCAGCTAAGCACTAGGACAATACTGCGAAAT
The DNA here is from genome assembly GCF_008661855.1 of Varibaculum sp. Taxonomy (NCBI): domain Bacteria; kingdom Bacillati; phylum Actinomycetota; class Actinomycetes; order Actinomycetales; family Actinomycetaceae; genus Varibaculum; species Varibaculum sp. The sequence continues at coordinate 25,097 of NZ_RPZY01000056.1, read as the reverse complement.
AGGCGGCGATACAGATACACACCCAGCCCGCTACCGTTCCACTGTGGAATATCTCGTGATAGCCAAAATATTTTGCGTCTCTACCCGGCCAGCGAATCCCGTAAAAAATTGCCCCAATTGAATAACACAGCCCCCCGGCAATGAGCAGCCAGATAACCGCCCATCCCCCGGCTATGAGGATGGGGTTCATATACCACAGCGCTACCCACCCTAGAAGAATATAGATGGGGACATATACCCAGCGAGGAGCATTAACCCAAAAAACTGATAGGAAAATACCAAGTAATGCCCCTAGCCATACTATTAATAGTAGATGGGTAGTTTGCGATTTGTTTAGTAGGGATACCGCTATTGGGGTATATGACCCGGCAATCAGCAAGAATATATTACAGTGATCGAGGCGTCTCATCACCCCATAGCCCCGCCTGCCCCAAGGGATCCGGTGATATAGGGCGGAAACCCCAAATAACAGCAAAGAGCAAACTAGAAAAACCGCACACGCCCACCGTTTTTCCACGTTATCAGCAAGACAAAGCATAACTATTGAGGCTGCTAAAGCAAGCGGTGCGGTTCCGGCATGAATCCAGCCCCGCATTTTAGGTTTGTAACCGTAAGCATCTTTCCTATCCACTTCGGATAGTTGATTTTTTTGGGTTTCGCTTTTGCTTTGCACTGTCCCCTCCTGAGCTGGTGAAAACTTTATGCAATCATCAATAACCTACGGTAGTGTAACTTATAGAGGGTGTCAAACATCTCCTAGGCGGGGTAAAATCCTAATGTCTACCTCATAAAGGAGCGAGATTGAGCCACCTAAGTAACCTGGTATATCGCCTATATGCCCGCAACCTAGAGAAAGCGCTGCCCACCGAGTCGCTGCCGCGTCATGTGGGAGTAATTCTCGATGGTAATCGGCGCTGGGCTCGTCAAATGGGTGCTAAATCTGAAACCGGTCATAAGGTTGGAGCTGATAAAGCACTAGAGTTCCTGGGGTGGAGTGAAGAGGTAGGTATCCAGCTAGTAACTCTCTGGATGCTCTCAACAGACAACCTCCGTCGTTCCGGAGAGGAATTAGACAAACTCTTTGACATAATCTGCGCAGTAGTAGAGCAGATTTCATCCCAGGGGCATTGGCATCTGCGTTTACTGGGAAACCTATCCCTCTTACCAACATCGGTACAACAGCGCCTAAGCCAGGCAGTAACCAACTCTTGCCAGGACTCCCCCCTAACCGTAAATATCGCAGTCGGTTACGGAGGAAGAGAAGAAATAACCGAGGCGGTACGCGATTTACTAGTTGAAAAAGCCAGTTCAGGGACAGATTTACAATCCGTAGCCGAGAACCTGTCAGTAGATGAGATTACCTCTCACCTCTATACTGCCGGTCAGCCCGACCCGGATTTAGTTATCCGCACCTCTGGTGAACAGCGTCTTTCCGGGTTTCTCCTATGGCAATCTACCCATTCTGAATACTATTTCTGTGAAGCGTTCTGGCCAGACTTCCGCAAGATTGATTTCTATAGGGCGCTGCGTGATTTCGCTTTACGCGAGCGTCGCATGGGAAAATAACCCCCGCTGCGCATTAGCTGTTTCCCGTCAGTCTTTAGAGTTCCCCTCAGACCCCTCGCCCTTAGTCATAGCTACCTTTTGGGAGTGTATCGTATCTTCAATTTTCTTTTGGGCTCCTACCTCAAAATCGGTTTTAGCATCTCCCGGAACAGTCTGGTTCGGATCGGAACTAGCGAACTCGCTGAGCGCATCCTGAATCTGCAACTGTACTTTTTCAGCTTTTTTGGCATGTTCATAAGGAGTTTTATTCTCACCATTCTTTTCGGCCAGAGCCTTTGCCTCCCGAGCCTCAGATAGATTTTGGTCACTGGGACGAGAGGATTCTGCAAGTTCTTTATCTAGCAAACCAGGAGGTCCTCCCGGTCTATCTTGCTGATAGTTGAGGCGGATAAAGCTGTCATATCCTTTCAGGTAGAGCACCGTAGTATTTATAAACGCCAGCAACGGTACCGCAAATACGGCTCCAATGATTCCTACAGATGCCCCGCCAGCTGCAACCGCCAATAGAACCGCTACTGGATGCAAACTGACCGCATTAGACATTAATGCTGGTTGAAGCAGATTTGATTCCAATTGCTGCACAACCAGGATAATAATCACCATCACTACCGCGGTAGTAAACCCTTTATCAACCAGGGCAATTGCTACTGCCATCATGCCAGAGATGATAGCGCCCAAAATAGGCACGAACGCAGCCAAGAAAACCAGCATCCCCAAGGGAATCGCTAAAGGAACCCCGATAATAAAGGCTCCTCCCCCAATACCAATCGCATCAATAGCAGCAACTAGACATTGAGTGCGGGTATACGCCCCCAAAGTAACCCAACCGCGAATGGCGGCTTCGTTCAAAGGATTGCGTGCCGACCGGGGTAAAAGACGTAAAAACCATTGCCAAATCTTTCTTCCGTCCTTAAGAAAGAAGAATAGGCAGAATAACGCGGTAAGAAGCCCGGTAAAGGCGGAGGCCACAGCCGACATAGTGCCCAGGGCATTACTGGCAAGCCAGGAGGCGTTCTTACGGGCATAATTTTGGATTTGCTCTTGGGCTTGTGCCCATAGGTCAGACACCGTGTTGGTATCAAGTTGCAAAGGACCGGTAGCTAACCATTGAATCCCCTCATCAATGCCGTCTTTAGTGCGCGAAACCAAGTTCGGAAGTTCCGAAGCAAGCTGGGTAGTAGCCACCGAAATCATCGCGGTAACTACCCCCAAACCGATAAGCAAGGTTACGGTTGCCGCCAGAGTACGCGGAAAATGTAGTTTAATAAACAGCAGTCGCAAAAGCGGCTCTAAAAGCACAGCTAGCAAAACGGCGATTGCCGCCGGAACCACTATTATTTGAATTTTGCTAATTACAAAAACTAACCCGGCGAACGCGCCAGCAATCACCAGCATCCGCCATGACCAATCTGCTGCTACCCGCAGGGTGAGAGGAACCGCAGTTTCTTGCGGGGTAGCTTCCCTGTCGTTTTCTTTCATCTGCGGCATTTCCTTGCGATAAGAGGGCATTTCGGGATGTGGTGCGGACGACTTATTCCTTGCCGAGGACAGTGAATCCACTAGATTTCTGGCTGTTTTGGTAAAGCGTTCAAGACGAAAGGTCATAGTTAAAGGGTATCAGCGCCTCCGACCCTATTAGTAAAGCAGCAGATAACAGCGATACTATTAACCGCTGTAGGAACTAATTCTTGAGTGGCAACGGGGCTAGCGGGTCATACGAGAAATGAATTGCCCCGACTCTTCGTCTATTAAACTCAAGCCGTCCATAGTGAAACCATTAATTCGCAAAAATCTGCGCTTTAGCTGGTCAGAGCGCAGCACCCAAATCTGTGCGGGAGTATCGTGATCAAGTACATAGTCCAGTAAACGTTGAGCTACTTGCGGTGAATAGAATTGCTCAATCACCCCAAAAAAGGCAATATCCAGGTCGCGGGGAGCCGGTCCTAAGTTATGGTCGTTTAGAGAAGACTTTCTTACATAAGCCATTCCCACTACCTGCCTACCCCGCGAAGCAAAAGCAATAGCGCGCCCTTTAGTTTGCAAAATCTGCTCATGCCAATAGCCAACTAAAGCCTCTTCGGTATATTTTTCCCAAAACGATTCTGGAGCCGCATGACCGATAGTCTCGGTGAGAATCTGGTAGTGTGCCATAGCTGCACCGGCAGCATCAACCAGAGTTGGGGTTCTCACAATCACCGACATGGCAGATTCCTTTCAACAAAAAATGGGGGCAGCTACTACTTATTTATATAGCAGCTGCCCCCATAAACAGAGCAATTAAGCTAGTTATCTCGAAGAATAGCGATAATCCGCAAAATCTCGACATAGAGCCACACCACGGTGACCATAATCCCTAGGGCGCAGCTCCAAGACATTTCTTTATCGACTCCCAGACGCACGCCCTCGCGAACCATATCAAAATCTGAGATTAGTGACATTGCGCCGAAAATCACTGCAAATAGCCCCACCAGCAGTCCTAAGGGTAGCCCGAATAGCGTGATTTGATCCAAGTTGCCAACTGCGCTAGCTGGGGTGAGCACCGCCAAAACCATAGCTAGAAGCCGATAAACCACGATTCCTACTATGCCAACCAGCATTATCTTCATGAACTTTGAATTCACCCGCACCAGCCCAGTTTTAAACAGCACCAGGCAGGTTACAAACACCGCGGCCGTACCCAGCAACGCTTGAATCACAATACCCGGGTAGGTGTATTCGAAGAAAGCAGAGATTCCCCCGATAAACAGCCCCTCGAAGAGGGAATAACCCAAAGTAATCGCCGCGGAAGGTTTTTGGCGGAACGAAGAAACTAGCACCAGCGCAAACGCCACCAGAGCGGAGACGGAAGAAATGGTGAGCATAGTTCCGGCATTCGCAGTCAGATCATTTACTCCCCAGAACCACAGCGCCGCAGCGGCTAAAATCATCACCCCGAAACTTGCCCCGGTACGCACCAGCACATCATCCAGGGTCATAGGGCGGGAAATTCTTTGCGCAGCCCCAAGCGGCTCCGCCTGATTGTAGGCAGTCCCATTATTGGCAGTATGAGGGTCATACTCAGATGTCCCCACCGGGGTGGCGCTCTGCGGGTAAACCGGGTTTCCTGCTGAGGTATTCTCTCCATAAGGGGCGTTAGTTCCTACCTGGTACCCAGGCATTTCAGGATACCCGGCAGGGGTGCGGCGCATTTGTTCGCCCACTTGATTCATAACCGGATTTGCCATCTGAATCTCTCTTTCTGTAGGTGTTTGCCGTTTTCCAGTTGCGACTATGGCAGTCCGCCTGCGAAAGCGTCAAAGCCAAGAACACTGTCACTAGAGAAAACGTTAGCGAGTGTTCCTTAAAAAAATCTGGATAAGTTCAGAAAGAAAAATGGAGAGTACCCCCGGTCGGACTCGAACCGACACTGGACTGATTTTAAGTCAGCTGCCTCTACCGATTGGGCTACGGGGGCCTACCAGGATTTTTACCCCGGTAAGACCGGGAATATCAGGTAGGTTTGCTGTTCTTTAGGCATAGCCCGCAGAAAAGCACCACTGTCATATTAAACCTTAGGCGCTGCCGATTGTCGAAACGAATAACCGTTAAAGTAAAGATATGAGCGAAAAACGCGAAGAGAAATTCAAGGTATCCGCTGACAATAAAGCTCAGCGAGATATTCATTACTATCCATTAGAAAAAGATGTTGAAGAGCTGGTTAGTCCCCCTGACTACCAGGATTTAGCGGCTCCCCACCCCAAGGACTACACCGAGAAGGCTCCCCACGGGGTGGCAACCTCGATTAAAAGAATCCTGGCAAACGATATCGTTGCCGGAATGATTTTGGTTTTTGCTGCAATCTTCGCTCTGCTATTAGCGAATGCCCCCTCCCCGGTGCGCGAAGCATATATGGCTCTTTCTAACTTTGAATTTGGCCCCAGTTCGCTAGGACTGCACCTGTCGGTTCATGAATGGGCACAGGACGGCATATTGACTTTGTTTTTCTTTACCGTGGGACTTGAGCTAAAACAAGAGTTCGCGATTGGTTCATTGCATAACATTAGGGTCGCAGCCATGCCGATTATCGCCGCAATATTCGGCATGATTGGTCCAGCCGGTGTCTACCTGATAGGAACTGCGATTTCAGGGGATAATGCCTGGCACGGGTGGGCGATTCCCACCGCTACCGATATTGCTTTCGCAGTGGCAATATTGCAAATCTTTGGTCGCGGTCTGCCGCTAGCTGCGCGTACCTTCTTACTGACCCTAGCGGTTGCCGATGATCTAGGTGGGATTTTAGTAATTGCTATCTTCTACGCCACCGGGATGAACTTTTTATCGCTGCTGCTGGCATTGGTCTGCGCCGCGATTTTCGGTTTCTTAGCCCAAAGACGAATTGGACGCTGGTGGATACTGATTCCTCTGGGCATAGTGACCTGGTATTTCATGTTTGACTCGGGAGTACATGCCACTATTTCCGGGGTGCTGTTGGGAATGACAGTACCCGCCAATCAGCGACCAAATGAGGAAGAACCAGAAACTGAGCGCTTAACCGAGGCCGTTAATCCCTTTAGCGCGGGACTCGCAGTGCCGATATTCGCATTCTTCGCTGCCGGGGTAAACGTAGTGGATGTGGCAGGAGGCCCCCTCAACGTGATTACTCACCCGATAGCAATTTCGGTGATGCTAGCAATGCCGTTGGGAAAGTTCCTGGGTATCTTCGGTTCAGTGGCTTTATTCACCAAGGTTACCCCGCTTACCTTAGGTGAGGGCGTAGGAATGCGCGATGTGCTCCCGATTTCTATAACCGCTGGTATCGGTTTTACGGTGGCACTATTGATTTCCCACCTAGCCTTTAGAGGGGACGCGGAGCTTACCCAAGCTGGCTCCCTCGGGGTGCTAATGGGGACTCTCGCATCGGTGATAATAGCCGCAGTTGCCTTGAAGCTGCGAGTTAAACATCTTAAGGACGCAGAATAAATCTGTTCTGTATCTATTAGCTGACATCTGCTTCTAATCCCCCTAGACTTTACTCTCCAGGTAGCAGCCCTTTTGCTAGGCGGCTACAGAGCGGAGTCTAGGGGGATTAACAGTATTAAGATTCCCTTTTAGGTAGCTTTCCGCTATAGGGGGATTTTCGTCCTCGAAACCTACTGTTCGAGGACGCGCGCCTCCCCCAGTAGCGCTGCAAAATCAGGACATTCTTGCGCAGCGACCGCTAGATATTTACTAGGTAGTAACAAACGGTTATAGCCTAGCTCAGCTGCCTGCGCAAAGAATCCTGCCGAGATTTTACGGGGCGCTTTTAACAGCCCAGCGCTTTGCGCCCCCTCCTGCAATAGCCCCTGTCTAAGACCAAGCGCTGCCAACGCTTCCTGGGGTTTTTGATAGGCGAGGGCGACTTTCAGGTTTTCTCCCACTTCCGGTAGAGACACCAAATCAACGATGCGTTCAAAACCGAAACTAAAACCAACCGCCGGTACGTCTCGTCCTAACCAGCGTCCTACTACCCCGTCATAGCGTCCCCCGCCACAAATCGAAGATCCAGAGGCAGTGTGGGAGACTTCAAAAATAGGCCCGGTGTAGTACCCCATACCACGCACCAAAGTGGGGGTGAACTTGATTTTAATATCGGGGCAGATTTTACCTACCTGAGCAGCAATTTCACCCAGGTCATATAGCGGCAGCTCGGTTTGTAAACCAGATACTTCCAAAGTTTTCGTATCTGCTTGCAGGTCTACAGCGGAAATGCTAGCTACCGCTGCAACCAAAGATTGAGCTTGACTATCACTAGCAATCTCGTGAGTAACCAGTTCTTTAATCACTGCCTCTTGACCGATTTTCTCCAGCTTATCCAAGGTGATAAAGGCACTATCCTGCTTATCGCCATCAATACCGGCAGCCCTCATCAGGTCACGCAGGAAACGGCGATCATTGATCAACACGGTAGAGTCTTTGTCTAACCCCAGTTTGGTGACAGCACTCCATGCGGTCGCTAAGATTTCGACCTCTGCACTAAAAGAACTCTCCCCCAAAATATCGATATCTACCTGGTTAAACTGGCGGAAACGCCCCTTTTGCGGACGCTCGGCGCGCCAAACCGGACCGGTTTGGAAAGCACGGAACACATTCGGCAGTTCTGCCTGGTGAGTAGCGAAATAACGGGTTAAAGGCAGGGTCAAGTCATAGCGCAAGCCCAAGTCTGCCGCGTCTCCAGGCAAAATAGCTTCCTGCGGGGCAAGACCGCGCCGCATAACCTGGAAAATCATTTTCTCGTTCTCTCCGCCCTGCCCGGATTGGAGGCGACCAATAGGCTCTAGAGCGGGAGTTTCCAGCTCCATAAAGCCTAAAGAAGTATAGGTTTCACGCAGCACAGCCAGAACCCGTTCCCGCCAGGCTTTTTCAGTGGGTAAAAAATCTCGCATTCCGCGAGTAGCAACTATTTTTCCAGACATGGTTTAAACTTTAGCATTAGCTAAAGCGAGCTGAGTTTAGCAATCGAAAGCCCTCTAGGCTTCCGGTAAAAACAAAACTAAATAAAAAGCGTTGTACCCCCAACGGGATTCGAACCCGTGTCTACGCCGTGAGAGGGCGGTGTCCTAGGCCTCTAGACTATGGGGGCGTAGAAAAAGAACAATTGTTCTTACTTCGCTGGGGTACCAGGACTTGAACCTAGAACAACTGAACCAGAATCAGCCGTGTTACCGATTACACCATACCCCAAGGGCTGTTCAACTAAGCTGACGCTTAATCGCACAGTCACCTACTTTAACCCAGTAGGTTATCCCGCTTCAAATCATTTCGTTGTGTGACTAATCACCAGATATTATTGCTGTTGCAGGTGGGTTAATAGTTGCTGCAAACGTTTAACGGTGGAGTCTTTTCCTAGTATCCCAATCGAATCGAACACCGGAATCGACACGTTAGATCCAGTTATTGCCACAAATAAAGGCTGGAATGCGATGCGGGGTTTCAGACCCATTTCTTCTACCATGACTTTACTCATCGCATCTTTTACGGTCTGGGAATCGCCGATAGTTCCGACCTGCCCCACTTCGCCCTCCGGCAAGGCTTTAATCACTTCGATAGCTGCGGCTAGTACTGCGGTGGCATTGTCTTTGAGTTTGCGCAAAGGTTTTTCCTGATATTCCACTTTTTCATCGGGGATAAATAGGAAACCGAGTAAAGATTTTGCCTGTGAAAGTACCTGCATTCTGCTTTGAGCTAGCGGGGCAGCGATTCTAAGCAGTTCACGTTCGTTTTCTTGAATATCATCCCAAGTATCTTGGCTAAGGAAACCGCCAGCATACAGGTAGGGAACGATTCGCTTAGTAAAATCATCAGAATCTAACAGCCGGATATGATCGGCATTAATTGCAAGGGCTTTTTTAGAATCAAAACGCGCCGGATTCGGATTAACATCATGAATATCAAAGGCTGCTACCAGCTGTTCTTTGCTAAAGATATCCTCATCAGCTGACAGTGACCAGCCTAATAGCGATAAATAATTGAGCATTCCCTCGGGAATCATTCCATTTTCTCGATGGAGCAACAGATTCGATTCAGGATCGCGTTTTGATAGTTTCTTGTTTCCTTCCCCCATTACATAAGGTAAATGCCCAAACTCGGGAATTCGGTCGGTAATGCCCAGCTCAATTAAGGCACGGTAAAGCACAATTTGTCGCGGGGTAGACGAGAGTAGGTCTTCCCCGCGCAGCACATGGGTAATATGCATCAGGGCATCATCTACCGGATTAACCAGGGTATATAGGGGGTCTCCACCGCCACGCACAATCACATAATCGGGTACTGATCCCGCTTTGAAAGTAATATCTCCCCGCACCAAGTCAGTGAAAGAAATATCTTCATCGGGCATCCGCATCCGCAGTACCGGTTGGCGTCCTTCTGCCCGGAAAGCAGCAATCTGTTCCTCGGTGAGGTTGCGGTCAAAGCCGTCATAACCTAGCTGAGGATTGCGCCCGGCGGCTTTATGGCGAGCCGCTACTTCCTCGGGAGTGGAATAGGATTCATAGGCATATCCGCCCGCAAGCAGTTTTTGGGCAATATCTTTATAAATCTCCATCCGCTGGCTCTGCCGATACGGACCATAGGAGCCGCCCTTATCAACACCTTCATCCCAATCTAGTCCCAGCCAGCGCAAAGACTCTAGGATTTGCTGAAAAGATTCCTCAGAATCCCGTTTCGCGTCAGTATCCTCGATTCGGAAAACAAAAGTACCGCCGGTGTGACGCGCATATGCCCAGTTAAATAGACAGGTACGCACCATTCCCACATGGGGAGTACCGGTTGGGGACGGACAAAAACGCACGCGAATATCGGAAACAGACTCCGAAGTCATACCTAAAGTCTCCTTATTAAAAGTCGGAAGTTCGTCCTCATTCTACTTCCTTGCCCATTCCTTTCTCGAAACTGCCGCTAAAGCTCCTGCCCTACCAGTCGTTCCTGAAGCTACGAGCTTGCCGAACGCCACTCACCTACCCTGGTTTAACCGGCGGGCGATAAGGCTCACGGCAAGCGCGTCCTCGGAAAAGAAATCCCTAAAAGCTGAAGCAGAAAAGCTAAAAAGCCATCTCTATCGGCAGGTAACTAGCGGGAAGCGCTGACCACCAGGTTTTCGAGCGCTCCAATACCACTAACCATTGCCTGAATACGCTGACCAGGACGTAACGGTTCCGGCAGGTACATTCCGCCCACAATCACTACGTCCCCAGGCAGCAAGGTCATCATGGCACTAACCTTAGCGAACGCATCACCTACGCGGTAGCTAAAATCACTGCTATTTGCGGTTGCGACCTCCACTCCGTCCACTTGGGCGTTAAATGTTACCTGGTCGGGATCGAAAGTAGGATCTACCACAATCCAAGGACCGAGCGGAGCTGAAGTGTCCCAAGCTCGGCGCTGACAAGCTCCCAGTTTTTCTTTGCCCAAGCTACAGTCAAGACCGATAGTCCACCCCGCTATAACCTGGTCAAGATCATCAGATAGGACATTTTTGCAAATAGTTTTGACCACTGCCGCTAACCCGACAAAAATCTGGGTGTTACCTCCGCCCCAGGCGGGGATAGCAATCGGGTCATCTGGACCAATAACCGCAGTATTGGGTTTGATAGCCACCTGTGGATATTGCGTTACTTCAGCACTGGCAGAGTCTGCATAGCAGCCTTCATCGCGGTTTAACGGCTGATTTTGAAAACAGCTAACGACCTTTGAGCGAGGAATTACTGGAGACAAAAGCCGTGCCTCCTCTAAAGTATAAAGCTGCCCGGAGGGTTCGGCCTTTTGGAATAGAGGGTCACCTTTTAAGGCAACTAACCGTTCACTTCCATCTTCTAACGCACCGTAAATGAGGGAATCATCAATCCGAAATCGCACAATCTTCATAGAGCCAAGTTTAGCTCCCTTGCTAAAGTAGAAAGGATGAGCGAAGGAGGAATAGTTGAGCCTACTCGATGATTCAGCTAATAATTTGCCTAATAAGCCCTGGAATAGACTACTTGATGCCATGTTTTCCCCCACGCATCCTCCAGTTAAACCCGGAAGCGATTTAGGAATTTGCATCGAATTAGACGGTTCTTTTCATCCGTTACGCCGCGAGGTTTCGGGGGCTTGGACTCGAAGTCGTGCCAGTTGGCGCGACCTTTGCCAAACAAAATGGGAATCGGTTTGTGCCGGATTAGATAGGACGCAGCTAAGCTGCTTGCGACAGGTGGCTCCACTTTTGCTAAAGGCTCCTCATATGCGTTCCGCCAGTGACAACACCGAAATTTCACTGGCCATGCGCCAATTGGCTCGCGCCGGTTTTGGATTCGCCACCGGAAGCGAGAAACTCACTAATCTAAAGTTTTCTTCTGCCCTAGCTAGTCCGTTCCTGGACTTTTCTTCCCGCGGGGATTTGGTGGTGCGTTTCGGGATAGACTTTTCTGCCACTAACCATGATTTACGGGTATCTGCTTCTACCTGCGTAGCTGCCGGTTCTCAAATCGTGGCTAGCTGTGAACTGGGGTTAGTCGCCCTCTGGGATGACCGCGCCGCTGACCTCTCGCGAGTGTTGGGAGCAAAACCGGTGTGCATTCCCCAAGCCGATTGTGAAGAGTTTTTACTGCAAGATTTTCCCCGCCTAAATGATATTTTCGCCGCCGGTTCGCTAGACGGCACGTTCACCTGCCCAAAGTATCGTTATCGGTTACAGGTGTCTACGATGCCAGAGGACGAGCAGTATCGAATCCACTTACGCCCTGTGCGGGAGTGGGCTGGACATTTTCGAGAAACCACTGCCCCACCAGAGCAAATAACCCAATTGTTTGAAAGGGTTAGTACCTGGCTTAGAAACCAGGTATCGATGGCGACTTTCGACAGTTATCTTTCTTACCCTGCCAGTCGGATAAACCAGTTATTGGACGAGCTTGAAAATGCTTTTTCTGGCGAACCTCTACATATTGACCGCCGCGGGATTCCGCGTTCTTTTTCCCAGTCCGGAGGGCAAATTGAACTGGATTTAATCCCCAATGAATACGGCTGGTTTACCCCGAAAGTGCGCTTACATTTTGCAGGGTTAGAGGGGTTAGAGGGGTTAGAGAACGCAGAGAACGCAGAGGGGCGCGATTACGATGTCACCGATTTATCGCAGATTCGCGAGCGCGGCGGGCTGATTGGAAAAGACACTTATTTAACTGAATCCGAAATGGATTTTTTAACGCTGCTCAATAACCGCACCAGGCTAAATCAGCGCGGAATCCATCCTGCAATAATTCAGCTCTCCCAGATTTTAGAGGGAACTGAAGTTAAAATAAACGGTCTGGATGCCTGGAATTCTCTAAAAATTGATTTACCGGAGATTGCTTCACCTCGGGGAGTAAAACTTCGTGAATACCAGCAAGCCGGTGTCACATGGCTGTTGGCTCAACTAGTGATTGGGCCGGGAGCTCTGCTGGCCGATGAGATGGGGCTCGGGAAAACCTTGCAGATTTTGGCGGCGATTAAGTCACTACCTGTTTGCGGTCAAGTCCTAATTGTCGCTCCCACATCGGTGATGAATGTTTGGGAGAGTCAAGCTAAACAATTCTATCCCGATATTTCGGTGCTTTCCCTGCGCAGTGGTACTCAAATTGAAGAGGGCTTTGCCGGGGCTGATTTGGTAATCACTTCCTACGGGTTATTGCGTCGCCACGCCGATAGTTTTACAAGTAACCGCTGGCAAGGATTAATTCTCGATGAAGCGCAGCAAGTGAAGAATCCGCGTACCCAAGCCTGGCGCGTCCTCGCCGATATGCGTCGAGACTGGACGATTTGCGCTACCGGCACTCCCCTAGAGAATTCTTTAGCGGATTTACACGCGATATTATCTTTGGCGCAACCGGGAACTTTGCTTTCGCGAGAACAGTTTTCTGCCCTTGAGATATCGGGAGATGACCAGGCACGTTCCCTGGTTGCGCCCTATATGTTGCGCCGCACCAAGGAGCAGGTTGCTCCCGATTTGCCGCCCAAGATTGAGCAGGTGTTGCGAGTTGATTTAGAGCCGAATCATGCCCTCGCCTATCGGGAACTTGAAGCTCAGGCACGCCGGCAAGTTGGGAAAATGTTAGGGGAAGGCAACCGGATGTCGATTTTAGCGGCGCTGACCGCGCTGCGGCGAGCCAGCCTAGATCTGCGTCTGGTGGGGGCAAGAGCAAAGACTTTTAGCGCTAAAACCCGTACGCTTATCGAGCAGTTGCAGACTATACCTGACCACAAAGCCCTGGTGTTTTCACAGTTCACATCCTATTTAGGGCTAATTAGGGAGGCTTTAGAGACCGCGGGGATAAAAACTTGTTACCTTGATGGCTCGACTCGGCGGCGTGACCAGGTTGTTAAGGAGTTTTCCGAGGGCGAGGCACAGGTTTTCTTAATTTCACTGCGGGCTGGTGGCACGGGGCTTACTTTAACCGCTGCCGACTATGTGTTTGTGATGGATCCGTGGTGGAATCCGGCGGTGGAAGAGCAGGCTATTGACCGGGCGCACCGTATCGGACAAGAGCGACCGGTCAATGTTTATCGCCTGGTTTCGGCAGGAACTATTGAAGAAAAGGTTTCTCAACTTCAACAGCGTAAACGCGATTTATTTTCTTCAGTGGTAAACGCTTCCAGCTCTATCACCGATTTAGCTGATGCTTTGTTGATGAATAGCGAGCAGCTAAATAGGAACTAACGAATATAAAAGCAACAATAACCCATAGATAATAGCCTAGATTACTCCATATACTAGAACCTTTTATTTCCATAGCAGTCATTGCTGATAAGCCGAGAAATATGCCATAAAATACGTCTAGAAGAAAGCCGGCAGCACTATTTATAGTTTTATTTGAGAATACTTTTTCATTTTTAGATACTTTAGTTAATAGCACACTGGCAAGCATATAAATTAGTGTGGAACTAAAAAACATCCATATTTTAATATCTGGTTTCCCAGTCACCCAAAAAAGCCCGGATGCCACTGAAAAAGCAACCACAATAATAATCGATAGGGTTACTATTTTACCGTATCGAAACTTTTTATCCGATTTTGTTTTCTTGGATTTCATATCAAAAGTATCTCACATAATCTCTTCACTATTTCAAAGGGGATATTCTACCTAGCTAATACTTCTCACCTTGGGTTATTACCCTAGTGTGAGGATTTAAGGACGACTCGTAGGGGCAAATAATCAAGACCAACTTGTGGGTAGCAGGGAAACTACGGAAGTTGTAGGTCAGCAAGCAGTCAGTTTCTTCCATTTCCTGATTTTGGTGCGAAAGGTAGTAAACGGGGCAACCGTGTTGATATGTATCCATTTCCACACCGGCCATGCCGAGGGGGTAGACGAAGCCCATGCACGCTGGCCAGAGGCGAACAGTTCGGTTACACTGAGAGTATTTACCAGGTAAATAACTTCATCTAGCAGCACTTTGAAGCGGTCAATCAGCTCTTGGGTTTCAACCTGCTCCCAACGCTTATAAAAAGACTCATACAGGTCGCCCAAATTATTCCATTTGTAGCCGGGAGCCGGAGTAACCACCTCGATACCAGCTTGTTCATCGCGTTCCCATCCCAGCAAAAGCTCCATCCACCCCAATTGATAAGCAAGCATCTGGCGGGGAGTGCGATCTACCCCCTCGACTAACAAATCCCAACTACCCGTAGGAACCTCAGCGAATTCGCCTATAAACAGATTAGCCCGTTTAGTAATCTCGGCAGCTAGCTCAGTTCCTGACTCATACGTCCTCATTTCCTATCCCCTAAAGCTGGTTGCACCTATTTAGCGCGACTGTCTCAAGTTTTAGCTATTACTGGTGACCGTCTAAAGTCTGGCTTATCCTCGGTCATTATTAAAACTCATGTCTGTCGCACTCAAGAGTATAAAACACTGCTAAAGAATCCGTCCCACCTCCGCACCGCATTCACCGGCGCAGCTTATGATTTTCGCAGCGAGCGAGTATCGGTTATTTCTTTTTGACTGTCAATGCTAAAAACTGCTGAATAAGCGTTTATGCGCCGGGAGCTGAATTCTGCTGTCACTGCTAGCGGTCGCAGAAAATCTTAGAGACGATTATCAGGAAACAGATGGAAGGAATAGCTATGAAATCCTTGGAACTATTGCGTAATCGGCGTTCCCGCTACCAACTGAACCGGGAGATTCCCCTCAGCCACCAGGAACTGCTCGATTTGATTGACGAGGTAACCGCGCAGGTTCCGGATGCTTTCAATATGCAGTCGCAGCGTCTTTTGGTAGTTACTGGAGAGAATCAGGACGCCCTCTGGAATCGGGTTTTTGAGGTTTTCGAGGGGAAGGTTCCGCGGGAAAAAATTGATTCTTTCCGGGCTGGTTACGGCACTATTCTCTACTTTTATGACCAGGCAGTCACCGAAGAAATGGCGGGCAAGTTCAGCGCCTATGCCGACAAATTCCCGCATTGGGCGGCGCAATCTCTGGGAATGCTGCAGTTTTCACTGTGGGTAGCGCTCCGGGAGGCAGGAATTGGAGCTTCCCTGCAACACTACAATCCGGTAATCGACCATGCGGTCAAGCAAATGTTCGACCTGCCCGAAACCTGGGTGCTAGATGCGCAAATGCCGTTTGGCCTGGCCAGCGATGAGCCCTCCCCCAAACAACTGCAAGACATTCGCCAGCGGGTAATCCAAAAATAAAATACTCGCTTTTTAGCGGGCGGAAGTAACCTAAAACCCGGATTCAGTCCGAGATATTACCGGGACAGCTTATTTTCCTAGGACCTGGGAAGCTAACTAGCTAAAGATACCCTGCTCGCTGCTGCTAGTTTTTTCTGGCGTCAGCGAAAGAGGCGCTACTACCTCCATAGTGTCCTCTAGGGGAATTTCACCTAAAGCTGCCAGCACGCACCTGCCTACGTGGTAACCCAAGTTTACCGGTACCGCGTTACCGATCTGTTTATATTGCGCCGCCATGGATCCGCAAAACTCCCAGTCATCGGGGAAGGTTTGAATCCGCGCATACTCGCGCACCGTGAAAGGACGGGTTTCGCTGGGGTGACAACGCTCGGTCTGTTTTTGCGCCGGGTTACAGGTAAGGGTAAGCGCGGGCTGATTCCAGGCCATACGCCGCGCCATCCCGGTTTTACCTCCCCCTAAAAAGTAGGAGGCGCCCATATATTCTCGCTGTATCTCGGCAGGTAGGTCTCGCCAGTTCCCGCCCTCAGGAATCATTTCCATAACCTTAGCTTTACGCTCGGTATAGCGCTGCCCTGGGGACTCGGGAACATTTTGCAGCGCTTCTTTTAGAGTGAGAACATAATCGTTTTCTTTAGGGAAAATGATGGGCAAATCTAAATCTTTGCGCGTGGCGAATAGAATCAATCGCTCACGCTTTTGCGGCACATCTAAGTATTGCGCCCGCAGAACCTGGTAGTTTACCCGGTAGCCCAGTTCATCAAAGGTATTGAGCATAGTGGTGAGAGTATTGCCGTGATCGTGTTTTACCAGTCCCCGCACATTTTCCCCAACGGCAATCGCGGGACGGATAGCTCGGATAGCCCGCGCAAACTCAAAGAACAAGGTGCCGCGCGTATCCTCAAATCCCCGACTTTTCCCCGCATAGGAAAACGCTTGGCAAGGGAATCCGGCTTGGATAACTTGGGCGTCCAGCTTTGAAAAATCTACCTCGTGCACGTCCTCGGGGCAGATATTCCAGTCAAAGCCGTGCGCCTGGCTATTTTGTCGCAAAGTAGCTACCGCATTACGGTCAAACTCGTTAAGAAATACATGCGGGATTCCCGCATTATGGAAACCGAGGGCGGTACCGCCGCCTCCGGCAAATAAATCCACGCAGGTAGCCCGGGGATAGGTTTTGTCTGAACGCAGTACCCTAAATGGTTTTTCTTCCCCGCTTCCCGAGAGTTTACGTTGCAATCTTTCGATTTCAGCCACGTTGAATAGACGATTTCCGCGTCCATCGCGACTAGCCTTAATCAGCCCCTGTTTAGCCCAACGGCGGATAGTATCTACCGACACTTCTAGCTCCCCGGCGGCCACACCTATTTGGACTAGCTTATTCTCCACCAACACCCCTTTACCTAGTACCCTTGCCTAGGTAAAGGTTACCATAAATGAGTTTCTTTCCGCTAGATGGGTAGGCTAGTGGTGAACAAATCTTCCATTTCTTTTTCGTCTAGTTTTACACTCTGACCAGTAATATCGGCAAAAACCCGGGGCAATGCCATATAAATCTCACGCAACGCTGTGGGGCGCTCAAAGACCAGGGCGTAGGCAGTTACCCCGTCACATACCCTAACGATTGATTTTTCAGAGCGTCCCGAGACTTTCCAAGGGCGATTATATTGCTCTGGAGTTTTTGGCACTATTTGAAACAGATAGGCGACAGCGTCACTGGCGCGTGCTAAAGAATCTAAGTTGTCCCAAATATTCTTTTCATCAGAAGCCTTAATCGTGTTGAACCGATTCTTCACTTCTGCAAATAACGGTTTTTCATGTAGGGGATGCAGAAACCCTGGTTTGGTTCTCAAATCTATGGAACCACCCGAGGCGCCAGTTTCTGTCCAGTTCTCAGCCAATCCCAATACTCGCTGATGCCAATACCCCACGTTATCGGACAAAGTCTTGTTCAAAGCGCGTTCTTTTTCAAACAGGCGAGCTTGAGATACCGCCTCCCCAGCAAGAACCGCTTGTGCTACCAGAGTAAAGGGATCAGGAGGGAGAGGCTTGCGTTTTACCGGGGAAAACACTTTAGAAAAAGACAACTTGGTAACCCCATACAAAGCGTCTTCATCGATCCAGTCCAAACCGTAAGAATGTTTCTTGCTCAAAACAATACCTCTCAGAAATACGATTTTCCCGTTGAAACCCGAGCTGTCCTAGGCGTATGCTACCAAGTTTTTCATCCCCGAAGCCTCACCGAAACGTTCGATTAAGAATTTACCCCGCATAGCCGCGACCTAAATCCTGAGATCTTCAAGCCCGAGTATTGAATAGTTGGCTACTCCCTTGCAGGGCTAAAGATGGAAGCAGCATATATAAAACTTTCACTCTCCCCAGCTGGCTGCGCGTCCTCACCTCTAAAGACGGGAAGGTTTCGGTCGAGAAATGGCGTTAGGAACCCCGGCAGAACCCTCCGTTAAAGCCGCACGAATAGCAATAGCTCCCCCTTAAACTGAGGACGAAATTTTCGGCTTAGCGGTAGCGGCGGCGGAGGATAATTGTCGCTCCCAGCGCTACCCCCAGGGCACAAACCCCCAACAGAGCAGCAGAACTACTGCCGGTATGAACTATTTCCTCCGGCACCGGAGGTGTTGCAGGCGGAGTCCCTGGTGGGGTTACCGGAGGGGTTGCAGGTGGAGTCACCGGCGGAGTTACCGGCGGAGTTACCGGCGGCGTGGAAGGTGGTGTCGGCGGTGGCGTGGGCGGAATAAAAGTATTGGTGAAGGACACCAGGTTAACCCCATCATTTTGCTCGGCTTGGGCAACTTGGCTGACCTCGAACTTACCCGCAAGTTCTGCCGGCAAATTCTCTGTCACCTTATAGGTAAGCGCCACTCGCTCTTCCGGTTTCTTCTCCACATCTGCGAGCGTATATTTAGGGAGCTTCTCGAGGGCGAATTGAAAGTCTTTGCCCTCGCCTTGTCGGAAACTGTCGGCTTTGAGATACTTTCGCACCGGCTCGGTCGCTATTTTGTTGTCTCCCTGCCAGGTTTCCACTTGGAAGTTATCGATATAATCACGCATATCGAAATCTTTAAGCAGTTCAAGTCCGCCCTCCCAGTGTTTCTTAACCAGCAAATCCAGGTAGGGGATAATCTCGGTTTCTGAATCAGGAATCCGGTTATAAATAGGTTGCTTGCCTAGTTTTTTCAGCTTTACTTGAAACTTAATCGAGAGATTTCGCGCCTCAGGAATCTTAATCGCTTTAAGAAAATCGAATTCTGCTACCTGGGTCTTTGCCTTGTCCAGCAGCCTAATCTCCCGGGTGTCCGGGTTATAGCGGGCCTCAAAGTCCGTGGATAAGTCCCCGTCCTCCATGACTTTTAAGGAATCCGGAACCAGTTCCAGGCGTTCATCTAGCTTATCGATTACCGTGGCCGTGTCCTTAAAGCCCATGTCTACATACTTGCCATACTTAACCACCAGGCGGTGATCTCCCGGAATCTTCGCGTTAATCTGGTAGTCGATTAAGTCTCCCCTGCTGGCGTAGGCTTTTTTCGAGTCCTCCCCAATCGGGTATTTCGCCTGGTCGATAACCTTATCAAAAACCGGTTTCTTCGGTATCAGCAGTAGCAGCGGGGTCTTGTAACCAATATATGCGCGCGAGCTCGCGTTATCCTTAAATCGCTCATCGGTAGCGCCATAGGGATTAGCCCACACTTCTTCATGATTGCTGTTCGATTGGAGCATCCTCATAGTGAGCCGCCCATTTTCTGCCAGGCGAACTCCGTACTGTAATGACAGGTTGTAGTCTTTCTTGAACGCTGGCGCCGCGTCCTCAATCCGCACCGTATACTCCCCCGGGGTTACTGCCTTAAACAAACTTGCCGGATAATCGTAGGCGGTTTTAGTAGCAGTAGATTTTGCGATCAGCTTTCCTTGCTGGTTATACAGCCCCAGGGTAAACCCGGGTTTCGCATAGGCAGTAGCAAAAGAGTCATACTTGACGCTTTCGATATTAGAAGCCAGGATATACACCTGTTTTCCCAGAGTAACGGTCAAGGTATTAGTCGCCGGATCGAATTTTTGCCCGGCAATTCCGTAATACATATAAGCCTGCGGCAAGCTGGGCAAAGAAAGCTTCGCGCCCTCCGGCACCCCGGTCGCTTGAATATCGAAAGAGTAATCTCCGCTGGCAGTAGGCAGAGACAGCTGTTTTTCTGCCTGGGGATCCGACTTACCCCCGATATTAAACTTCCAGGTGTCACTCTCCCCCAGCACCTCCAGAGGACGCTTAATAGTCACGTGATAGGTCTTATCCACCAGCTTCAGCGGCTTTAACACCAACTGAAATCCCTCGCCCATGGCCAGTACTTTTTGCACCGAATACGGCGTTTTCTGCCCGCCGTCTTTCAAGGTGATGCTCGACAAGTCTGCTTGCGTTGCCGGCACCAGAGAGCTCGGGGCGAACTTGCCGCTGTCATCGTAGGCGAGCGCTTTTAGGAAACCGTGACCAGCAGAATCTTTCCTGACCGTAACAGTCTCATTTTTCTGGCTAACCGAGTTGTATAGCGGGAGTTCAAAGGATTCCGCGGTGCCCGGAAGGGATTTCCCGGCTTCATCGACCATAGTAATGTCGTAGCGCGCCGAGATTTTTTCTTTAAAGGTCATCCGCATTTCCGGGGTGCCATCGGAGCCGGCCGCAACCTTTACTTTTTGTGCCTCCCCTATCTGCGAAAAACCTTTCTTCACCGAAAAAGTAATTTCCTTGCCGAGGGGGTAATCCGCGGCCTCTAGGCCGAACTCAATCTCGCATTTTCGCAACCCATTTTCTAGGGTTTTGTCCGAGGTAACGTCAGCGGCCTCAATCTCGTAGGAGTCAGCAAACCAGCCGGTGCCTTCTTGAATCTCTAAGTCGGTGCACTTAGCCCGGGTATAGATAGTTGCATAGAGGGCGGCTGTATCTTCGTCCTCGTCACCTGCCGCCTGCGCTAAAGGCGATAAAAACGCCATCTCTAAGATTAGTGCCAGGATTACACCGATCAGAGAAAGGTTCGCGGCTTTTCTGTTCATATTCCCCACTTGCAGTAGCAGTATTTCGACCTGTTGTCAGAATATCGCGCTGGAGATACCGAAAATAATGCAGCGTAAAAAATCACAATAATACTTGCCTGGAAGGAGAGAACAAACCCACCAGAAAAAAACTGCAAAATTAATAGCTGCTATTACCTATTTGACATGGAAAAACAGCCACCTGTATTCGGGGAGAATCGCGCACTTGCAGGAGGGAGCAATGCTGCGTATGATCCAGTTCGTGTCCAAAACACAGCGGCATTATTTTAACTATGCGGCAGTGATATTATCCGGGTTCCTTATCGCCCTGCTGATAGGAACCTGCCTACTAATGCTGCCGTTATCCACGGTGCATGTCGGGGGTCTACCGCTACTTCCGGCCTTATTTACCGCCACCTCTGCCCTCTGTGTTACCGGTTTGACGATTGTTGACACCGCCACCTATTGGACGGATTTTGGCAAGGTCGTAATTTTACTATTAATACAGGTAGGCGGCTTCGGGGTGATGAGTTTTGCGGCGGTGCTCGCCCAAGCAGTAATCCGCCGAGAAAGTCATAGCGCCAAGCTGGCTTCAGCGGCCGAGCGACGCAGCGTCACCGGCAGGTTGGGCGTGCTGTTGCGCCGGGTACTGGGAACTTCCCTCCTGGTTGAGCTACTCACCGCTATTCCCCTGACGATTCGTTTCCTGTCCCTAGGGTATTCGCTGCCGCGCGCCCTCTGGCATGGGGTATTTCATGCAGTTTCGGCTTTTAATAATGCCGGCTTCGCCCTCTATTCGGACAATATGTCTTCCTTTGTAGGAGATTGGGGGGTATGTCTGCCCCTGATCATTGCGATCATTATCGGAGGTTTAGGATTCCCTGTCCTCTTCCAACTGCGTACCAGCCTATTCAAGCCTTACCGCTGGTCACTACACACTCGGATGATGATAGCTGGCACCGGCGGCCTCCTAGTATTTTCTTCCCTACTGATTACGGCTTTCGAGTGGCATAACCCGAAAACTTTGGGCAAACTCCCCACCGCGGACGCGATCCTGGCCGGAATATTTCAAGCAGTCCAAACCCGCACCACCGGTTTTAACTCGATAGATATTGGACAAATGCATGAGTCCACCTTGTTTGCGATGGACACTTTTATGTTTATCGGCGCTGGACCGGCCGGTACTGCCGGGGGTATCAAAATCACCACCATGTTTGCCCTCCTGGCCATTGTCGCTGCCGTTATCCGCGGGCGCAACCAAGCAGTGGTGTTTGGAAAAAGCATTTCTTCCGAGGTCGTCCATCAAGCAGTCGCGGTGGTGGTGCTGGGATTTATCTTGGTGGTTACTTCCACCATTTCGATCATGTTCTTAACCCACTTCAACTTGTCGCAAACCCTATTTGAAGTGTTCTCCGCTTTTGGTACCGTGGGTCTATCTACGGGAATAACGCCGCTACTTAACGATCCTTCGCAGTTAATACTTATAGCTTTAATGATTATTGGGCGGCTAGGTCCGATTACGGTTGCTACCGCACTCGCTTTCGCACCTAGCGCCTCCAAGATTTCCTTCCCCACAGAAAGGCCGATCATTGGTTAATTTCTCTAAACCTACTTACGCGGTTCTGGGATTAGGACGCTTTGGCAGCGCCGTCGCCCGCGAACTCATGTCCGACTACGCCGTGGTTATCGGTATCGATTTAAACGAGACGGTAGTGAACCGCAATAACGGCATCTTGAGCCAGGTGGCGCAAACGGACGCCACCGACATTGCCTCCATTACTGAACTCGGCGTCGCTGATTGTGATGGCGTAGTAGTCGGGATTGGCGGCCCCCACGTGGAGGCCTCTATCCTCACTTGCTCCCTGCTCACCGATATGGGGGTTAAGAACCTGTGGGCAAAGTCCTCCGGAACCGCCCACGGACGCATCTTGGAACAGATTGGAGTCCCCCATATCGTTTACCCCGAGGTGGCGATGGGGCGGCGGGTAGCCCACCTGGTACGCGGGGTAAACCTGGACTACGTAGAACTGTCTTCCGGCACCGCCATGGTTAGAACTATTCTTCCCAAGTCTGCAGCCGGGCCTCTCGATGAGGTTGACCTTTGGAATCGGCACGGGGTAAAGATCGTGGCAGTACTGCGGGAAAACCAGTGGCAACCGGTGCTGGGGGCAGTAGAACTTTCCGAGGGCGACCAAGTACAGATTTACGGCGGCGCGAAACAGGTAGAAAAGTTTGCCCGCCTCGCTCCTCGCCCCTAGCGGTCTACCCTAGCGCGGCCACTAGTGATAACCGGGCTAACTTCCTCCGCAGACCCTATAGACCAGACCCTATTGCAGTGGCGATAACCGAAGTAGTGGTGCGGTTTATGATTCGCGGGGACTGTTGGTGCTGTGAGGTTTTGAGTAAAACAAGCTGCCAATCTTGTTAGCTGTCACTGCTATCAATGAATAAGCGACCCCGTAGATCTGCGCAGATTCGTTGAAAAAGATCAGCATGGGCACCATGAAAAACAGTATCGGCATCACTATCCATAAAACTGTGAAGCCCTCCGTGATTCCGTCCCAGACGGCTAACGTCACGGTGATTAGCGGAAACACTATGAACAGCATCAAGATAAACAGCATCATGCCTGAATCAGGGGCGCTGAATACTCCGATGGCGGCTCTAGTAAGAGCAGGCAGTAAAAGATAGCACGCGAAAAGCCCGCCAAGTCGTGCCCAAGTGCCGCGTCTTTTCCACCTTTGCATGCACTCATTTTTTCATGTCCAGAAGGGAAAAACCATGGGGCTTGGAAACTGGCTACGCCCCAAACCAAGCGACGTTAAAAACCACCAGATGAACTCGTCCTATCCGTTTATATTTGAGCCGACTTCTTCTGGGCTTCCGGTTACCGAACGTAGCGCGATGCAGAGGACGCTCATCTCTATCGCGTAATCTTGCAGGGGATTTTGGGATCTCAAATCTACTACGAGTGCTGCGGTAAAGTAGAAGATGCAGAAGGTGGGAACAAGGTCTCCCATCATGTCTTAGAGGGTGTCTAGCGGACGCAAGCGCTGCTAGGCTCTCTTCTTATTTCTTTTCCGGTCTAGGGGGTCATTACCGCGCTAACCCGGGAGATACCCGTCAGTCAATCTTCCACCACGAGGTTGATAGAAGCAACAAGATCGGGGTTAATACCCAAAGTGGCGGGTTAATCCCAACAGGAGCCATAGCTACCCGCTGGAATTAACCCGCCTAGAGAAAATCCACCCGTCACTAGCGCAAAACCAGGAGACCAATTAAGCGTTAAACGCCTGCTCTATGCGCTCGTGCGCGGCCCAGATCTGCTCAGGTAGATTCTTGAACTGTGCAAGGTGCTCGCGGCGGTAGCCCATCTCCTTCTTCCACAGATCGGTGTCGATGGAAAGAAGCTTATCCAGATCGGCGTCGTCACCTTCGAAACCATCCAGATTCAACTCTTCCTTCTTCGGCAAAATACCTACCGGTGTTTGCACGCCCTCAGCGCGCCCTTCCTTAACGTCTAGCAGCCAAAGCAGCGCTCGCAGGTTGTCGCGGTAGCCAGGCCAGCAGAAGTGTCCGTCTTCCGGATCGCGCTGGAACCAGTTCACGTGCGCAAAAATGGGCTGTTCCTTCGCGGAGCCAATTATTTTCAACCAGTGGGTCGCGTAGTCCCCTTCGGGGTAGGACATGAAGGGGCGCATCGACATCGGATCGTAACGCAGCACGCCCTCCTTGCCTTCAGCCGCGAAAGTGGCTTGGGCTCCCAGGGTCAAACCGTCGTATACGCCCTCGGCTAGGTCGGTGATTGCCCGGATAAGCGGCTCCCGGTCCTTTACTCGCCCGCCAAAGATGATGGCGTCAATTGGCACCCCTTGCGGTTCTTCGTAATCGGGAGCCACGTTGGGCACGTTAGCCAAAGATGTGGTGAAGCGGGAATTGGGATGTGCCCACTCGTCTCCCTTGGCCTCGCAGCGCTGCCGATCGGCCGGGCGGTCGGAAATCTTTTCGCCCTTCCAATCCCGCCAGCCAGTAACGTCTTCGGGGTAGTCCGGGGTCTTACCTTCCCACCACAGCTCTTGGGTTTCGGGGTTGTAAGCGACGTTGGTGAAGAGCGTCTTAGAGCCTTCTTTGATGGCGTCCAGGGCGGGGGGATTAGACTTCCAGTTGGTGTCCTTTGCCACGCCGAACGCGCCGGATTCGGGGTTCATGCCGTAAATCTTGCCGTCTTCGCCAACGTGCAGCCACACGATGTCATCGCCGTAGAAGTAAACTTCGTAGCGGTCACCCAAGGCGTCCGGGGCTAGCATCATAGCGAGGTTGGTTTTACCGGAAGCTG
>NZ_RPZY01000015.1:0-11615 GCF_008661855.1 Varibaculum sp. | reverse complement strand
TGACCCCGCACAAAACCCAATCCTAATCCCCTAGCGAACTCCCGACAAATGCCCCCTAGCGAACTCCCACAAATAAACGCCCTAGCTTAAAGCATTGATAGTGCGCAAAACTTTCAGCGCATTTTCTCGGAAATAATCCGGTTCTAACAGCAGTGATAGGTTAATAACGCCATTAAAAGGCAAATCAAAAAAGTATCCGGGCTGTAGGTAAATCCCCTGCTCATCTAGTAACTGTTTAACCAGTTCCTCCTCGTCCACGTGAGAGGGGAAACGCAGCAACACGTTCCAGCCTCCTTGCGGCTCTAACACCGTAACTGGGCTGATTGAATCTGCTGCCACCAAGCCTTTTAACACTTCCAAATTAGCGGCGCAGCGTCCTCGAGTTAGCGCTACTTGCCGCGGAATTTCCTGCAAGAAACCGGGGAGCTGCTCAGCCAAAATCTCACTGAACGGCAAATATGCGTCAGCGATTATGTCTAAGCGCGTCTTCGCTTCTGCTACTAACGCATCCGGCCCAGATACCTCTAACCAGGCAATCTTGTAACCGGGGGCGCTCAGACTTTTTGATAACCCGTCGAGGGCGAATGTCAGGTTTTGGGGGCAACCGGCTAGGCGGGCGCGAGAAGAGGGCGCAGCGGGCAGGGGGAAATCATAAAATACTTCATCGGCGATTAGGGGCAGGGCATATTTGTTGCAGTAGTTGAGCAGCGTTTTCCGCTCGTAGCTGTCCAGATAGGCTCCCGTAGGGTTGGAGGGATTTATGACTATCAAGGCGCGCGCGACTGGGCTACCAGCGGATTCACTAGGGTTGCTGATACTATCTCTGTCCAAGGCTCGCCCTATTGACGACCGAGACCCCCTCGTCACCGGCAATCTTCCGTCCGACCCCCGCCCCGGCAAACCCTCGTCAAGCACCTGCCCCGTTACCGTCCCCGACGACCTCCAGCCTTGCTCGCCCGCAAATTATTCACTTGCAATCAGCGAGAGCGGATCGAGTTCCCATTTTCGCCCTAGCCAAGCATACCTATACGGCACTACCTGCACATTTTCCAGGTCAGCTAGGGTTTCTATCAGGGGATAACCGGGGGTGGGACTGAGCACCGCCTCCCCGAAATCGCATAATAGCTTCATTAACCAGCTATACCCTTGGGAGGTGGAGCTGAGCAGATATAGGTTGTCGGGATTCACCTCGCGACTGTCCCGTGCGGAAAGATATTTGGCGAGGGCGTGTCGGGCTTCGAGCGATCCGCGCGGATTTGCCTGGTAGGGGCTATTTCCTTTCCCTAACCCGTGCCGGGTCGGATTGGAGTCGGAGATATTAACTAGCGTTTGTCCCTGTGCGCGCCGTCTTTGTACCGCCAAAGATATGGCGTTGGGCTCTGGGTGACTTACTCGCCGTGAAAAATGCATCACTGTTACTTTATGACTTTTTGTTGCGGTTTTCTTTACCTATATCGCCCCGATAACCCCGTGTAGAAACCCCTGTTTTTTTCACCGACATTTTTATTCTTTCCCCGCTTCCACCTGGCTTATCACATAACTTATTCTCAGAAATAGGAAGCTGGCTAGTGCTAAATATGAAGATTTGTGAAACCCTAGAAGTATGGAAATTTGGCCAGGAAAACCGTATCCGCTCGGCGCTACCTATGATGGGGTTGGCGTAAACTTCGCAGTTTTTAGCGAGGTCGCAACGAAAGTTTATCTTTGTTTAATCGCCGAGGACGGCAGTGAGGAACGCGTTGAGCTGCGCGAAGTGGACCATCACGTTTGGCATTGCTATATTCCGGGGCTTCGTGATGAGCAGCGTTATGGCTTTAGGGTTGAAGGCCCTTACGATCCAGCTTCGGGACATCGCTGCGATATTAACAAGTTTCTCTTAGATCCTTATGCGAAAGCTACCGATGGCGTGGTGGGGGCAAAACAGTCTCTATATTCGTATGACTGGGCTGACCCCAGCCAGCCTAACCATGATGACTCCTTGGCAGATATGGCGGTTTCGGTGGTTACTACTCCCTATTTTGATTGGGGAAATGACCGCCCTCCTGGGCATGACTTGCATAAGCTGGTTATTTACGAGGCGCACGTAAAGGGTTTCACTCATTTGAATGAGCGGATTCCGGAAAAGGAACGCGGCACCTATGCGGGAATCGCTAACCCGGTGACTATTGAATACCTGAAAGACCTGGGGATAAATGCCATTGAACTGATGCCAGTACACCAGTTCGTTAATGACTCCACTCTGCAAGAGCGCGGTCTGTCAAACTATTGGGGCTATAACACTATTGGTTTTTTCGCTCCCCACGCCCAGTATCGTTCGCAAGATGTGGTTGATGGTCAGGTTCAAGAATTCAAACAGATGGTGAAAAACCTGCATCAGGCGGGCATTGAGGTAATCCTGGATGTGGTCTATAACCACACCGCCGAAGGCAACCATATGGGACCGACCCTATCTTTCAAGGGGCTAGATAACGCCTCCTACTACCGCCTAGTAGAGGACGATAAGGCACACTATTTTGACACTACTGGAACCGGGAACTCGCTGCTCATGCGCTCTCCGGCGGTACTGCAACTGATTATGGATTCTTTGCGGTATTGGGCAATCGAGATGCACGTGGATGGTTTCCGTTTCGACCTCGCCTCTACCTTGGCGCGCGAGCTGCACGATGTAGATAAGCTTTCCGCATTTTTCGATATTATTCACCAAGATCCGGTGCTTTCGCAGCTGAAACTGATTGCCGAGCCTTGGGACGTGGGTGATGGCGGCTACCAGGTGGGGGGTTTCCCCTCGATGTGGAGCGAATGGAACGGCAAATACCGCGACACGGTTCGAGATTTTTGGCGCGGAAATTACGCTACCTTACCCGAGTTTGCTTCCCGTTTTTGCGGCAGTGCCGATTTGTATGAACAAAGCGGCCGCCGCCCGAATGCCTCTATCAACTTCGTTACTGCCCATGACGGTTTCACGATGCGTGACCTGGTTTCTTATAACGAGAAACATAACGAAGCTAATGGCGAGGGCGGGGGTGATGGGGAATCCCATAACCGCTCTTGGAACTGCGGGGTGGAAGGTCCCACCGATGACCCGGCGATTCAAAAGCTGCGTTCGCGCCAGCACCGGAACTTCTTGACTACCCTATTCCTTTCCCAGGGGGTTCCGATGCTACTCATGGGAGACGAGGTTGCCCGCACTCAGCAGGGAAACAACAACACCTATTGTCAAGACAATGAGCTTTCTTGGATGGATTGGTCCTTTGAGGACGCTGAAGAGGACGACTACCGGCTCCAACTCTTAGAGTTCACCAAACACCTGATTAAGTTCCGCAATCAGCACCCGGTTTTCCATCGGCGGCGTTTCTTTGCGGGCGCGCCCTCTCGCGGCGGCCAATCCGATTTGGGCGAGATTGACTGGTTTGCTCCCGATGGGCAAAAGATGACCGAGGAAGCCTGGAATAATGAAGAGGCACGTTCGCTGACTATTTTCCTAAATGGTCAAGCCATTAGGGAACCAGATTCGCGCGGAAAACCGATTATTGACGATTCTTTCTTACTGCTTTTCAATGCTGACCCTAAGCCTTGCACTTTCGCTCTCCCACCGGGGTGCGGCTCCGGTTGGAAGATAGCTATTTCCACTATGCAAGAGGACGTTTACTCAGACTCGGATACCCTCTACAGCGCCGGGCAAGAACTTGAGTTACTTGACCGTTCAGTAGTGGTTTTAATCCGCGAAATCGCCCAGGAATAAGGAACATAAAACAGGAGGTTCCCCGTGTCCAGCCAACACCCTCATCTGCCCGCCAGCGGTAAACATCTGCCTATCAGCACTTACCGCCTGCAGTTGAGTAAGGATTTTACTTTTCAAGACGCGCGTAAACACCTGGGATATTGGCAGGCTCTAGGAATCACAGATTTATTCCTTTCCCCTATTTTGCAGGCGGTTCCGGGCTCTATGCACGGCTACGATGTGGTTGATCATCGCCATATTTCTGCCGAATTAGGAGGACGCAACGCATTTGAGGATTTGGCTGACGCGGCTCACCGGGCGGGGTTGAGCATTATCGTTGATTTGGTGCCTAACCATATGGCGGTTCCTACTCCGGTTTGGATTAATCTGCCCATGTGGTCGCTACTAAAGCAAGGCAAGGACTCTCCCTATTCGCATTGGTTTGATATCGACATTGATCAACCGATTTTAATGCCCGTCCTGGGTAAACGTATCGGTCAGGTCTTAGCTGACCAGGAAATTTCTTTAGAGCAGCTGGCGGTTCCGGGCGAGGATAAGCTGGGAAAGCAGTGGGTTTTACGCTATTTTGACCACTATTTTCCGGTAGCAACTGGAACCGAGGCTTTGCCAATGGAGGTGCTGTTAGAGCGACAGCATTACCGTCTGGCACATTGGAAAGTCGCAGATGAGGAGCTTAACTATCGCCGCTTTTTCGATATTGATTCCCTTGCGGCACTGCGGGTAGAAGAGCGGGACGTTTTTGACTCCACCCACGCCCTTTTGCTACAGCTGTTCAATGCCGGTTTTATTGATGGTTTTAGGGTGGATCATCCCGATGGGTTAGCTGATCCTGCCGGTTATTTTCACTGGTTATCTGAGGCTACCGGAGGTGCTTGGATTGCGGGGGAAAAGATTCTAGAGGACGCCGAGCGGCTTCCTAGCGATTGGTCGATTTGTGGTACTACCGGTTACGACACTGCCTGGCGGCTAACTGCACTTCAGGTTGATTCGCGGGCATCTTTGCCGCTGGGGACGCTAATGCAAAGCATTACTGGGGATTCGCCCTCGTCCTATCGGCAGATTGAACGGCAGTCTAAGGCACAGATTATTGATACTTCGCTCGCGGCGGAGGTGCGCCGGATTGGGCAATTGTTGTGGCGGATTTGCCAGAATGATTTTCGTTTGCGGGACTATACTTTCCGGTCTTTGTTGGATTGTTTGCGGGAACTAATTATGCAAATGCCCGCTTACCGCTCTTATGTTACTGTCGGTCAGCCTGCCAGCAACATTTCACGTGAGATTGTGCAATCTGCCGCGACCAGGGCTTTGCGCCAGCTCGACAGTGAGCATTCCGACACGATGGAAGTGATTGTTTCCCTGGTATTGGGGGATAAAATCGGTTCTGCTGCTTTGAATATCAGTGACCGGGATAGGCAAGAATTCTTGGTGCGTTTCCAACAGGTTTGCGGCGCTGTAATGGCGAAGGGGGTGGAGGATACTACTTTTTATCGTTGGACGCATTTGTTGTGTCTAAATGAGGTAGGCTCAAATCCGCAGGCTTTTGGGGTTTCTGCTGACAGTGTGCATCTGTTTGCTTCCGATATTCAAAGCAATTGGCCAGCCACTATGACCACCAGCTCCACTCATGACACTAAACGCGGCGAGGACGTGCGGATGCGTTTGGCGGTTCTTAGCCAATACCCGACTTTGTGGACCCAGATTGTTTCTGATTTGCGGGATACAACCCAAGTTTATCGCCCTAATGATTTGGATGGGCGCAGTGAGAATATGTTGTGGCAAACCCTGATTGGCACTTGGGATGATAACGGCTCGATTTCCTCGCCCCGTCTGCGTCAGTATCTACTGAAAGCTATCCGGGAGCAAAAATCTTGGACTACTTGGACTAACCCCGATACGGTTCGGGAAAATGAGCTGCTTGATTTTGCCGACCAGATTATTTGTGACCCCCAGGTAGCCGAAATTGTTTCCCGCTGGCACGGCGAAACCGAGCAAGCTACCGCCTACACCATTTTGGCTAATAAAGCCTTGCAACTAACCATGCCGGGGGTGGCGGACGTTTATCAAGGTTCAGAAATCACCCAAACATCGTTGGTGGATCCGGATAATCGCCGCCCGGTTGATTTTAGCGCCCTATCTAAAATGCTTTCTCACCTTGACACCAAAGGGCTTGATTTTTCTGACGCCTCTTCCCTTGACCAGTCAAAACTGTATTTAACTGCCGCGATTTTGCGTTTGCGCAGGCGTTTACCTGATTGTTTTGTCTCTGCTTACGCTACTTACCAGCCACTCGCCCTCTCTACTGGTTACGCGGTGGCGTTTGCGCGCGGGACTGCCCGTGAAGGTGCGCAAATCGTAACTATTGCGCGCCGCCTTCCGGGGGTGTTAGCGCGTTATCAGGGTGATTTCCGCAGCGAACATACCGTGGTTTTACCAAAGGGTTCTTGGAAAGATATTTGCTCTAATGAGGTATTTTCTGCTGGGACGCAAAGCCTGGAAGAACTGCTATTTAAGCGGGGCGCACGGATACTGGAGCGAGTGGATTAAATGACTTTCTCCTCTAAAAGTACTGATTTGGGCAGTCTTAAACCTTGGAAGTTGCGCGCCGGGTGTCAAAGAGTGCCGCTGTGGGCTCCCGAAAAAAAGCAGGTAACCCTATTAACGGGGACTCCTGATAACCCGCAGCGCAGCGCGATGATACCTTGCGGTCAGTGGTGGCTTGCCCCGGAGGATTTACCGGAGGGCTGCGCTTATGCTTTTGAGGTTGAAGGAAAGGGTCCTTTTCCTGATCCTCGGGCACGTCTTTATCTGCCGGGCAGTCAAACTTGGGGGGTAACTGCTGATATTGGCGCTATTTCGCGTTCAAGTCAGTGGCATCCGGACGAAAAGTTACTCGGTAAAGTTTGGTATGAGCTTCATTTAGGTACTTTTACCCCTGCGGGTACGCTTAAAGCGGCTAGGGATAAACTCCCCTACTTAGCAGATTTGGGGGTTGAGGTTATCGAGCTAATGCCGACCGCTTTTTTCCCAGGTGAGCGCGGTTGGGGCTATGACGGAGTTGGTTTATATGCCCTTTTTAATCCCTATGGCTCCCCTAAAGATTTGGTGGATTTTATCGATAGGGCGCATGAACTAGGGATTGCGGTTACTCAAGATTTAGTGCTGAACCATTTAGGGGTGTGTGGGAATTATCTTGCGCAGTTCGCTCCCTATTTTTCTGCTCGTCATCATACTCCTTGGGGGGATGGCTATAACTTGGATGGCGCTGATAGCACCCTGGTTAGGGAGTTTTTACTGGGGGCAGCTTTGGCGCTGCTGCGTGATTATGGGTTTGATGGTTTACGCCTTGATGCGGTTCACGAGATTAAAGATGATTCGAAACTGCATTTTTTGGCTGAGTTATCGCTTCGGGTTGCTGATTTATCGCAGAATCTAGGCAGGCCGCTAACGTTGGTGGCGGAATCTGATTTGAATAATTCCCGCATGGTTACCCCTGTTGAACAGGGCGGTTACGGTATGGACGGTCAGTGGGATGACGATATTCATCATGGCATACATGTGGCTTTTACCGGAGAAACCCAAGGCTATTACGAGGATTTTGCTGATACCGCGGCGCTAAGCAAAATCTATTCGCAAGTGTTTTATCATAACGGCACTTACTCGAGTTTCCGAGGAAAAAACTGGGGTGCACCAGTTCCAGAGGACATGGAACGCAACCGTTTCTTTGGGTTTGCTTCCAACCACGACCAGGTGGGTAATCGCGCTTTAGGTGATCGCCCTAGCGAGAAACTTTCTCCCGGACTTTTAGCTGGTCAAGCCGCTTTAGTTTTGGCTTCACCATTTACCCCGCTGCTTTTTCAAGGTGAGGAATGGGGCAGTCGTTCTCGTTTCCAGTTTTTCACTGATTTTCCAGATGAGACTATTGGGAATGCGGTTAATGAGGGACGTAAATCCGAGTTCGCCTCGCACGATTGGGACAAAATTTATGAGGGCGAGGTTACGGTTCCTATCCCCCAGGCGCTTTCTACTTTCCTTAACTCCAAGCTGCTTTGGCAAGAACTTTCTGAGGAAAAACATCAGAAGATGCTGAACTGGTATCGCCTTTTGATTAGGCTGCGCCGTAACGCAGTGTTTTCTGGTTTTATTTCTCTGCGCCGCCAAGCAAATCTGCTGGTGCTATCGACTGAGCGCGCCCAGGTGATTGTGAACCTCGGCGCGCAGCAGGAAAATATCCGCGAACTGGTTCGCCCCGCTATTCCCGGCTCTTACTATTCTTTTACCCAAGGTCATTTAGGTAGCGCGCC
The DNA here is from genome assembly GCF_008661855.1 of Varibaculum sp. Classification (NCBI taxonomy): domain Bacteria; kingdom Bacillati; phylum Actinomycetota; class Actinomycetes; order Actinomycetales; family Actinomycetaceae; genus Varibaculum; species Varibaculum sp. The sequence continues at coordinate 3,572 of NZ_RPZY01000015.1, read as the reverse complement.
CTTAAAAATCGGGGGCGAGGACGTTTTGTTAATCGTTTCCGATTAGCCCTCCCTAGGTGATTAGCCTCCCCGTTTGGCTCTCCCCAAATTTTCCTTTTTTGGGGTTATTGCGGGCTTTGCGCTTTTAGGATCGGGTTAGCTCCGCAGTATCTAGGGAGCGGGTTTCCCCCTCACGGAATTTAGCGACCGGATAGTTACGGTGATATTTTCGCCAATGATTCTCCCTGGCAATCATCACGTATGCTAAACGTTTCAGACCGCGCAGACTGAGCCCCCATTCTGCGGGATAATACATGGGGTCATGATTTTTCTTTTGGCGATATAGGAACTTAATTTTTTTACCCATTTCTTTATCTACGTAGCGAAGTACCAGATGTTTGGGCAGTATCGAGTAATATACCCGTTTATTTAACCGTTGCGGGGTAACGCGTTTACCGGCGATTACGTCCTCGACAAAAAACTTCATCGGATTCATACCCGCAGAAGTGTTGTAGTAGGAGTTGCGCCCTATCCGGGGATTAACTTCAAAACAGTAGGGAACCCCACTGCGTGAGTCTACTTTGAAATCGAAATTGGCGAAACCGTGCCACCCAACTCCCTTGAGGAAGCTGCTCACCTGTTCATATAGGCGCGGGTAGGGTTCGGTAATCATGGCTACCGGGTTGCCGAGGGCGGTGGGAGAATGATCCTCTAACAGCACTTGGGCAGAGCCAAGCATGGTGACGCGGGATTGTTTATCTACGTAGGCAGTCACCGAGAGATTAAAACTGTCGTTGCCTTCTACCCTCGGTTGCAGCACGAATCGGCGTGCTTGCGGATTTTCGTGCGTGTGTTTATACAGGTTTTCCAGCAGATTTTTAGCTTCTGCTTTGTCTGCAACCGAGTAAACTTTGGCTTTTCCTGTCCATTTCAAGCGTTCATATCCGGCACTGGTGGCGGGTTTTATAATCCAGGGAAATGGCTCTTTTATTTGCTCTATTTTCGCTATTTCGCTCTCTAGAGAACCAGAAAAATCGATTTCGACAGTAGGGGGAACATTCAGCCCGTGTTCTTTAGCTAGGAGCGGGAACTTCACTTTATCTGAGGTTTCTTCAATAACTTTTAGGGAGGGGAACGCGAATACATAATGCTCTTTGATTTCTTTTTCCCGTCGCATTACGTCACGCACATTGGAATCTATATTTGCTATTAACAGCAGTGCCTTGCCGGGATAGTCTTTTTTCAGTTCCGGTCCGAGAGCGATTAGCCCATCTATGAGGGGCATTTTTGATTGCGGATTTGCCAGTTTGGCGGGATTAACTAGCCGAGTGTCGATAATCCCCGATGACATAATCGGCCCGAGGATTTGGGTGGTTACGATAGTGGGTTTTATCTTCCATTCTTCGTGAAAAGATCTGGCCAGCGCGTAGGTTCCGATATCGGTTCCTAAAATAACTGGTTGAAATGCTAAGCCGGTATTTTCTTCCACAATGCCTCCCTGTTAATTGAGCCTTTTAATGTTATCAAAGCGCTGCCGCTAGCTGGAGAAATTTGGCATCAGAGATTGACACTAACTCCTTTCACCGGGTGCTCCTCTTGGGAAGTAATAAAAGCTGAGGGCATGAGCGAAGAATCGCTAGGTAAACCACTAGGTCTAATGCTTGTCGGCGTGGCAGCGACTTTTGAAGCATTTTCCTGCTTACGCTGAGGTAGTGAATCAGAATCCGCCTACAGAGTTTACCGACGCTCTGCTCACGTTGCGTGACGCGACCTATGATTCACATGTAAAGGTTAGTGAGATTCCCTCCCCGCACGGGATTGCTCCTTTTGCTGCTGCGATTCGCCTGGATTGTGCCGCCTTGGATGATAACTCCAATAGTGGCGGCGCGGGGCGTTTGGTGATTCTCTACGATCCCTTAGAGCAGCCGGGCTGGCAGGGGCGTTTTCGGCTGGTGACGATGCTGCACGCACAGGTTGATGTGGATTTGGTTACTGAGCCTTTGGCGGATCAGGTTTGTTGGTCGTGGCTTACCGATTTTTTAACTCAGTCGGGGGCTAGTTTTATTCAGTCGGCTGGCTCGATTACCCGTTCTCACTCAGCGAGTTTTGGCGAGTTGGATAAACGTTCAGAATCGGCAGAGTTGGAGATTCGCGCCTCTTGGACTCCGCTAGCTAATAATTTGGCTTCGCACGGGGAAGCTATCTCTCGTCTTTTAGCTATGATGGCTGGTCACGCGGTAGAGCTGACTGCCGGTATTTCTCGTCTGGGGCAGGTAAGGCTGGTATGAGCAATCCGCTTTATCGACCGCGTGGTGGCGCGGTGTCTCTGATTGATAATCTCCCGGAATACCGCCAGTGTCTGCGCGATTATGATAATCCGGGTGACTTTGTTGCTTTTGATACGGAGCGAGCCTGTGGTATCCGCTATCTAGATAGGGCGTATTTGGTTCAGGCGAAGGCTGAGCGTTCCCCGCTGGTTTTGCTTGACCCGATTGCGCTTGGGGATTTATCGGATTTTGGTGCACGCTGTCAGGGCGCGACTTGGGTTTTACATGCGGCTAAAGAGGATTTGGAGTGTATGGATTGGGTGGGTCTTCACGCTCCTCGCCTGTTTGATACCCAAATCGCGGCGAAGCTGTTGGGGTTTGAGCAGGTCGGTTTGGGGGCACTTACCGAGGACGTGCTGGGGGTGAAGCTGGCGAAGAATCATACTCGTGAGAATTGGTCTTGTCGTCCTCTTAAACAGTCTTGGCTGGATTATGCGGCTCTTGATGTGGATTATTTGGTGGATTTGGCGTTAGCGTTGCGCTCGCGTTTGGAAGAGGCGGGACGCTGGGAGTGGGCTTGTCAGGAGTTTGCTTTTGCGCTTGCTCATTTCCGCCGCCCTCATGATAGTGAACCTTGGCGTCATTTGAAGGGGGCAGGTAGGGCGCGTTCTGGGTTTCAGCTTGGGGTTTTGCGGGAGCTTTTTGTGCAGCGCGATGAACTGGCGCGCGCGGCTGATTTAGCTCCGGTTCGGGTGTTACCTAACCGGGATTTAGTGGATTTGGCGCTGAATGTTCCTCGTTCTTACCAGGATTTAGCGCAACGTCCGTTTATGGCTAATAGGCAGTTGCGCCGCTATAGTCGGCGCTGGTGGCAGGCTATTAAACAGGTTAGGGCTTTGGATAGTGCTCAGCTTCCCCTTCGGTCAGGTCCGCGGGAGCTTCATACGGTTACTTCTGTGTCTGCTTGGGAGAAAATTGATTCTCGACGGGCGGAGCTTTACCGTTTGCTGAGGGCAGATGTTTCTTGCTGGGCTAATAAGAATCAGGTTTGGGCAGAGTATGCACTTTCCCCTGCTGCTTGTCGCCGGGTGGCGGCTTATTGAGATTCTCGCGCGGATTTGGAGCTTCTTTTTTCTGAAGGGCAGGCTCGGCGCTGGCAGGTGGCGGTTTTTTTGCCGCGTTTTGAGCGTATTTGTCGTCTTTGGGATCAGGGCTAGGGTGTAGTTCGCCTTATTTGGGTATTAACCCCATTATTTTTTGCTTTTCCCGCTGGGGACGTAACAAACCTCCCTATCATCATTAGGCTGTAGCTCGCCTTGTTTTCGG
>NZ_RPZY01000042.1:0-38304 GCF_008661855.1 Varibaculum sp. | reverse complement strand
GTCCTACTCTTCGGCATAAAACCGCCCCCCGCGGCTGCCTGGAGGATGCTGTCCCCGGGCGTTTCCTGTGTTTACTCCCACATCTGTTACCGACCACGCCCTTTTTGGGTGACGTTTTGACCCTCCCGGTGCAGTTGCGCCCGCCCGGTGCAGTTGTGCCCTCCCGAGATGGGAATTGTGGTCGTAATTGGGACACTTTGCCGGTATTGGGAGGGTGTTTTTGTCTCGGGAGGGTGAAACGGCGCGCATACCAGAAAACGGGAGGGTGAAAATGTTGCTCAGGTGGGCGTGGTTGATTGGAAATAGCCAAAGTTATTTTCAATAGTTGGGTAGAGGGTAGAATCACGACCACTAAGTAGTAACAGGTGTCACATTAGCCTCATTCGTAACATAATTGCCGGTCGGAGGCTTTTGGGGTTGTCCTAAACGGCTATCGAGGGCAAAATAGAAGTTGAGACACCGCGTGTCATCACTCTGTAGTGCTTACAGGTCGTAGGGGAAGACGAACCTGACAATCACTAAAGGAGAAGCGATGAACAAGGATTACACCCGCGGTGTACTTTTTGTGCATTCATGCCCGCGTGCACTTTCGAGTCATGTGGAATGGGCGGTTGGTGCAGTTCTAGATCAGCGCATCAACTTAGAATGGACAGAACAACCTGCTCAACCGGGAATGTTCCGCTCGGAACTGTCCTGGGTAGGGCAAATAGGTACTGGCGCTAAACTTGCCTCTGCGCTGCGCGGATGGGAGCATTTACGTTTCGAGGTAACCGAAGATGCCTCCGTAAATAACAACGGAGGGCGCTGGTCATACACCCCTGAACTGGGGATATTTCATGCCCAAACTGATGTGGTAGGCAATGTGGTAATCCCAGAGGATCGGGTGCGAATTGCCCTTGCTCAAGGCAGTCAAGAGGAACTGCGGCATCTATTGGACTTGGCGTTGGGAACCGCGTGGGATGAAGAGCTGGAACCTTTCCGCTACGCGGGGGCGGGAGCTCCAGTGCGCTGGCTGCACCGAGTGGGTTGAGATGGCGCTAGATGCTGATGCCTTAGCGGCGCTCGCCGATTTCGGTAAGGGTCTGCCTGGTGGCGCGGAGGTTGAAGATGGAAAAGAGGGCGAGTTTTTTCTTCAAGTCTCAGAAACTGGGATAGTTACCGAGGAAACCAGTGCTACTGCCTCGGATGCGCCCTCAGGAAATCTCCCTCCTGCTTGGGAAAGCTTTCCAAGTGATTTAGAAGTTGTAGCCGCGCTGTTAGCGGCGGTATCTGCTGAAACTGGTGAGAAACAAGAATCGCTGTTACCGCAGACAAATCTGATAGACGATCTTGATTTCGATGACCTGTCGTTATATGCGGTAGTGGCGCAGCTAGAGGCGGAACTAAAGGAAAAACGCTCCGATGCTCAAATCGTAGAATGCGAAACCCTAGGGGAGCTGGCGCTCCTATATGGATCCAGTAAAAACAGGGCAAATAAATAAAGATATACATTCTTATCTTTATTTCAAATAATGGCAATGTTGAGGTCTTTCCTGCCATTATGAGGTCAAAAACGAATAATTGGCATTTATCGCTGGCGTAAATCTTGTTTAAAAACTCAAAGATACTGACTTGTCTTGGAGATATGGTTACAAACTATTGATGCTTGCCCCATTTTTTCGAGAGAAATACTCTCCCCGCCAACAATAGTGAGTATGAGTAAAAATCAAGATTTTGAGAACAAACATCCGCGACATATTAATGGCAGATTCGCTGGGAAGCCGCATGCAGAATCTGGGCTAACGCTCCAACTTGACAAGGGTTATCCGACCTCTGGCAGCCAGAATATGCCTCTGCGGGACAATGCCCCCGGCGTAGAGAACCCGAAACCTAATACGGATATCGATGGCTGCCCGGAGAAATCTGAGCCTCCAATGGAGGGCTGTTCAAAAAGGGCTTCACTTCGCACTTCGTGGAAGATGGTTAAATCTCTAACACAATCGTTTACGTTTACTGTGTTCGTGGCAGTGGTAGCGTTTTTGCTATCCATGGGACTTTTGCTCTTCCTCATGGAAAAAGAATCAAATAAGAACGACACGCAGATACCGGAGGTTGCTAATAATCCTACGACAACTACTACTGCTATCTCTGGAGAATCTACTTTTTTCAAGGGTTATCCTGCCCTGTATGGAGGAGTGTCTTAGTGCTCACGCAAGAGTTTTACTGGGCGGATTGCGCGATTTCTTTTAGTCGCTCACGCAGGGCTTCGGCATTGCCGAGGGCGTCGTAGGCTGCGTCCTCGGAAAGAACTCCGCGCGGCAAATCTTCCGGTAAAAGCCCCTGGTTATCGGCATCTAAATCTTCCCACCAGGCCTTCCCGGAATAATAACTATCCAAGGCGCGGTAATCGTCCCACATCTGCTCATAGGTATCGAGGGCGTCCTCGACAGTTGCAATCGCGTCATTGAGGCTCACTAGCGCTGCCTCCATTTGCGATACCCGCTCGATTTGCTCCGCGGAAACTCCAGTTTTTTCCATAGCGCTATCCTCCCACACCTCGCCCGCAGCCGCTTATCCCAGGATATTTCTAGAGGGCGCACCTGCGGTTATCCTGCATTCAGAACCTAGCCCAGTGTCGGTTAATGCTATAACTTGTCGCAATCTATTGACCGGCGTCCAGGCGTGTAGTATCTTGTACTACAAAGGGGAGGGCAAGAGATGGCATTTTCCATCCGGATGAGTACAGAAGAAAAGGAGCTAGCCACCAGCTATGCGAACTTACACTCCATTACCTTGGCAGAAGCCTTTAGGCAGGCACTATTCGAAAAGATAGAGGACGAGTTCGACCTGACAGTAGCCGATGAGGCTCACCGCGAATGGGAAGAGGACGGAAAGAAATCCTACTCGTGGGACGAGTTCAAGAAAGAGCTCGACCTGTGAAATATCAGTTCCGGGTGACTAACAGGTTCAAAAGACAATTTCGGAAACTCGATCGTTATACCCAGCGCATGATAAGCAACTGGATTGATAAAAATCTGGTGGGCACTCCCGATCCCCGCAGTCACGGTAAACCGTTGCGCGGGAACTATGCGGGGCAGTGGCGTTACCGCATCGGAAACTATCGCCTCATCTGCGAGATTGAAGATGACCACTTCTATATTCAAGCCTTAGTAATCGGGCATAGCAAAGAAATCTATCGCTAGCGGTAGCGGCGCAACTCTTGGTAAACCCCGAGAAATAAGACCAGGGGTGTCCGGGTTCGCAATAAGCGGGTTAATGCGACCTAGTGCCCTTTAATAGGGCAAATAGTAACTCCAGACTCAATTGGGGGCGCATTTTTTGGGGTGGAGGTAGCTCCAGAAAGTAAAGGGGGGGGGCGCCCATTGGGAAATGGGCGCCCCCCTGATGCTATTAGTGTCAGACTTTACTGTTCGCCAGAAGAACCAGCATTCGGATTTAACAGGTCATAGCGATTCAATGCCTGAGTAACCACCGAGCGATCTGGAAGAATCCCGTCCTCATTTAAAGCCTCCAAGGCCTGAACCACCAGGGACTCTGCATCAATCAAGAAGTGGCGGCGAGCGGCGGCACGGGTATCGGAATACCCGAAATCGGAAGCACCCAGCACCTTGTAGCGTCCCGGCACCCAGGGGCGAATCATATCGGGAACCAGATGGTCATAATCCGAAGTCGCAATCACCGGTCCAGTGGCATTACGGAGCCGCTGAGTAACATAGGGCAAGCGATATTCTTCATCCGCATGAAGCAGATTATGGCGATCGCTCTCCATACCGTCCCGGCGCAGTTCATGCCAACTGGTCACCGACCAGACAGCCGCGTCCACCCCCCAATCCTGCATCAAAAGCTTTTGCGCCTGCAGCGCCCAAGGAACCGAAATCCCCGAAGCTAGCAGTTCTACCTTCGGTCCGCCATTTTCATAGTGGCCGGTCAAGGCATACATGCCACGCAAAATCCCCTCAACATCGACTCCTTCAGGTTCTGCCGGCTGGTGAATCGCCTCATTATAAACCGTCAAATAGTACATGACGTTCTGATCGCGCCCATCGGAGCCATCTCCATACATTCGTTGCAAACCGTCACGAATAATATGGCGCAACTCGTAAGCATAGGCCGAATCGTACTGCACAAACGCCGGGTTAGTAGCAGCAATAATCGGGGAGTGACCGTCGGCATGTTGCAGACCCTCACCAGTTAAAGTAGTACGTCCCGCAGTTCCTCCAATCACGAAACCCCGTGCTAACTGGTCTCCGGCCGCCCAGAACTGGTCGCCCGTCCTCTGGAAACCAAACATGGAATAGAACAGGTAGAACGGGATAGTGGGCTCCCCATTAGACATATAGGAAGTGCCGGCCACCTGGAAAGCAGCCGCTGCTCCCGCCTCATTAATCCCGGGGTGCAGAATCTGGCCATCTTTACCCTCGGAATAATGCAACATCAGATCTTCATCGACTGCCGTGTAATTCATGCCCAGAGTGTTATAGATTTTCGCGGAGGGGAACATGGAGTCCATCCCGAAAGTCCGCGCCTCATCCGGCACGATCGGCACAATCCGCTTGCCGAACTCTTCATCCTTTAAAAACTCTTTCATTAGACGCACCAGCGCCATGGTGGTGGCAACTTTCTGTTTACCCGAACCTCCTTTGAGGACGTCATACACGGAATCGTCGGGTAAAGAGATCTGCATCTGGTTGCGTTCTTTAGGACGCGAAGGCAAAAAACCGCCCAGCTTTTCGCGACGCTCAAACATATATTGCAAGGATGGGTGATCCTCGGAGGGACGGTAATAGGGAGGCAGCTGCGGATCCTTCTCCAGCTCCTCATCGGTAATCGGAATATGTAGCCGGTCGCGCAGCGCCTTCAAATCTTTCAAGTTCAGCTTCTTCATCTGGTGAGTGGAGTTGCGTCCCGCGAAAGTCTCACCCAGCACATATCCCTTAATAGTGTGCGCCAAGATAACAGTCGGCTGTCCCTTATGCGCCATTGCCGCATGATAGGCCGCGTAAACCTTGCGGTAATCATGACCGCCCCGCCGCAAATCCCAAATCTCCTCGTCGGTCCAGTCCTCCACCATTTTTGCGGTGCGCGGATCCCGCCCAAAGAAGTGTTCACGCACGTAAGCGCCATCATTAGCCTTGAACGTCTGGTAGTCGCCATCCAGACATTCGGTCATCACCTTCAGCAGCGCATGGTCATGATCCTTGGCTAACAAGCGATCCCAGCCGCGACCCCAAATCACCTTGATAACGTTCCAGCCGGCGCCTCGGAAAAATGCCTCAAGTTCCTGAATAATCTGTCCGTTACCGCGCACTGGACCATCCAGACGCTGCAAGTTGCAGTTCACGACAAACGTTAGGTTGTCGAGTTTTTGCTGTCCCGCTAGCTGCAACATTCCCCGCGATTCCGGTTCATCCATTTCCCCATCACCCAGGAAAGCCCAAGTGTGCTGGTCAGAACAGTCCTTGATTCCCCGGTTAGTCAAATAGGTATCAAACCAGGCCTGGGTAATCGCCTCGGCCGGCCCCAGCCCCATAGACACGGTGGGGTATTCCCAAAACTCGGGCAGGTGTCGCGGATGCGGGTAAGAAGGCAAACCGTGAGGGGCTTGAGATAGTTCCTGACGGAAACCATCCATATCCTCCTCAGATAGCCTCCCCTCTAGGAAAGCCCGCGCGTAAATACCGGGGGAGGCGTGCCCTTGGAAAAACACGTGATCCCCGCCGCTCGGATGAGACTTGCCGCGGAAGAAATGGTTAAAGCCCACCTCGTAAAGAGTAGAGATAGAAGCATAGGAGGAAATATGACCCCCCACATGCACCCCTTGGCGTTGCGCGCGGGTAACCTGCACGGCGGCATTCCAGCGCATCCAGCGACGATAATCCCGCTCGATGCGTTCATCCCCGGGGAAAGTCGGTTCATCATGCGGCTTAATCGTGTTCGTGAAAGGCGTATTTAAATTGGCAGGCACCGCCACGTTTTGTTCACCTGCCGCCGCTAACATTCGCAACAGTAAATCGCGAGTACGCTCCGGACCGCGTTCTTTAATCAGTTGGTCTAAAGAATCGAGCCAATCACGGGTCTCTTCCGGGTCAGGGTCTGGTATTGCCTTGGCTAATTGGTGTATAGAATCCAGGGATGCTTTATTCTCAGACATATCACTCATAGGTATTGCTGCTCCTTCAACCAAAGACCATACAAATCTAATTCTTATCTATTTTTCGTGCTTTCGCTACTGCTCTTTAGCCGACTAATGAAAATGAGGGAAGTTTTGGTAAACCGGTTACACTCAAAAGTGATTTAAGGTTGCAATAATGCTGAGAATAATCGTGTTTACCAGGGGTTATAGGTGGTAATGGCGTGGGGTTATTTCAGGAAACAGTGAAATATGGGCAGAGATTAGCTGAAACTCGGCTCTAGTGTTTTTCCCAATCGGCTCAATCATGTATTTTAGAGAACGTGGAAACCACAGGCGAAAGGCATGAAACTTCCCTATCCGTTTCGGAAATGGGGTTTAAAGAAGAGCAAGTCATTCAAGAATTTGGTTGGGATGAAGATGTTGATGAAAATCTTCGTCAAGCCATTATGGATCAGATTGATGACGATTTAGCAGATGAAGATTTCACCGGCATGAGTGATGGTGCCCTGATTTGGTGGCGTGATGATGACGGGAACGCCGATGATCTTTCAGATTTGCTGATGGACGCAATGGGCAATATGGATGAAGGAGGGAGAATTTGGGTGCTCAGCCCAATCGCCTCTGATCCGCAGGCTGTTGATCCGCGTCTAATCGAGGAAGCAGCTAAAACCGCGGGAATGAATCCTACCACCTCGGAAGTGGTTTCTCCCCAGTGGGCGGGTACACAAATCGTTTCCCGCGGCCGCTAGTTTTCCCGCCCCAACCCTCTGAAAAAGGTGGCTGGAGATAGCTTGGAACGGTTTTCGTGTCGTTGGCTTTAATAGCATTTCAGGGCTCGGTAAACCGTTATTAGGGCGCGTGCCGATATTTCCTACTTGCGATAATTAGGGCAGGAATCAGGAACAACAGTGCTGATAATCCCATTGTCCACACCAAGCCATAGTCATGGGTAACGGCTGAGTTGGGGCGGGTAAAAGGAATCCTATCCATAGTGGATAGGCGTCCTAAAACTACAGCGGAAAAAACTGAAATCGTGTATGTAACCAGTAAGGATTTCAACAATCTAAATTGACTCTTCTTTCCTCCTCCGGTTAGTTCGATAAGACGCCGTTCAATTCGCTGGTCAGATACCAATGTAGAAGATAAAGTCACCAGTAATATACCCGAGATGATTACTGCTAAAAGCTGCCGCGCAACTGCCTGTGCTCGTAATTGTCTAATCTGCGGGTCATCGGAGTCATTTATGGTCGCGAAAGGAGCCTGGATGAGCAGGTTTGCCCGTATCTCGTCTTGTACCTCATCGGGTAATCCAGCAAAACCAGTGATAATCGCAGTGTAAGATTGAGGTTTCTTGACCTCCAACTGTTTAAGTAGCGGGGAATCAGGCGATAATATCAACCCGCTTAAAATGTTATTTTCTAAGTTAGGGTCTCCGCTAAGCCCCTCTACCGTGGTCACTTTGGTGATTGCCGAATCAGCGATACCGATACCAATCAAAGTAACTGTACCCTTGTTGGTTACATAGCCCTTGGGAGCATGGTTAATAAAACTTTTATCAGCCAACCCTCCAGAAGCAACATAAACCAAATCTAGATTAGATTTAGGGCAATCGTGTACAGAATTAGCGGTTTTAAAGCATTGCGCCCCCTCATTATCGGTGATGCGAAACATTTGTTTGGTGGTAGAAATATCGCCAAATAGCGCGGTGTGAGCCTTTAATTGAGGGTATCTTTCCAAAAGGTTATCTACGGCTTGCTCGGTAGCGTTAGTAACTTGGAGGTAACTGTCTTTGCCATTAATCTGCCTACCCAGCCAGTTAGTCCAATCCGCTACTCCACTTGCATACAGTGATCCGTAATAGTTCAAAGCGAACACTATTGCGAGCACTCCTAAAATCAGTTTTTGCAAGCGATTTCCTAAACGCGTGGTTATCCTCCGCTTGCGTGTGAATAACGTGAGTGAGTACCCCAGGGAAGGGATGCTTACTGCTCCGAGTACCATCGCCATGCGATGGCCTTGCGGAAAAATAAACAATTGGCGGGAAAGTATTAAAAGCATGGTCGCTACAGTTCCCGTAATACCTACTATTAGCAAAAGACGAGGGGAAAATCCCTTACTAGGTGCACGCTTGTGGTGCTTTAGAGATAAAACAGTTAGCCCCGCGCTAAACAGACCGCCAAGGGTAATTATAGCCAGCGTTACTACCGCGACGATGGTCACAGCTGTCCATTCCACCTGGTTCCATCGCTGCTCAAAAAACGTCGCTACCCACTCCGAGAGGCTGGGAAGCGATATACAAGCTAGTAGCCATCCTGTTGCTCCGCCACCTAAAGCCAATAAGGTAGTTTGGGTGCAAGTGGTCAAAGCAGCTCGTCCTGGCGTATCTCCTAATGCGGTCAAAACCTGGAATATGCTGCGACGTCGATACCGATCGGCGGCATAGATTGCCACCAAGAGAACCACGACTAGTAGAGATGCAAACAGTGATGCCAGTGGCGGTGATATCGCCTGATAGCTGACCGCATTTGCATTTGCTCGCTGTATTGCAGAGTTCACTGTCGCGACATTTCCGCCACCGTGATTCAATACCTCATCTATAGTTTTCAAATCATTATTTGTCAGCCAGACTTCAGAGGATTTAAATATAGATTGATTAGCGCTAATAGCAATAGCGGTGACTTCATGAATGGAAGCGGGGTTCTCAGTGATTCCCACTAGAGAAAAAGCAGCTTGCTTTCCCGGGTTCTCCACGTCTACGAGTTCCAGCTTGTCCCCAAGTTTTGCTTGTAATCGCTTCGCGACTTCTTGGCTAACCGATAGCTCACCCGGTAGATTTGGGTAGCGACCAGTCGCCAACACTCCCAGGTTGGCTGTGCCGCTGAGCATAGTAACATCTGCGCTAGTGGCCTTTTTAGTGTTAGTTTTGAGAATATTTTGATGGGAATAGGAAGTAGCTACCGCCTCACCTTTTTGTTGCAAATAGCGCATGAATGCGGCAACGTCCTCGTTGCCGGTTACCTGTTGGCTATACACTCCGAAATTGCTTTGCGCGCCACGTTGAACAGCGCGACTATAGGCAAAAACAAAGTTGCTAATAGTTGCGCAAATCATGACTAGCGCCAATGCAATAGCTATCGTCCCCAAGGCGTTTGCAGGGCGGTGAAGAGCCATCTTGAAGATGAGACGCAGTCGCTGCCTACCCATTAGCGCTACTCCACAGCAAAACCATAATTGCTGATATGGATAACTTTGTCAGCGTAACTAGCGAATTTCATGTCATGGGTACCGGTAATAACCAACATATTCTCATCGTGAGCCAAACTAGCTAACAACTGTGCAATCTGAACGGTATTATCCCGATCTAAAGCGCCAGTGGGTTCATCTGCAAGGAGAATCTGAGCTGATCCCATCAAGGCACGAGCAATAGCTACCCGTTGTTGTTCCCCACCTGATAGCAACTCAACAGGTTGAGCGCTATGACCGGTAAGACCAACCCGCGCCAGCAGCTGTGAGGCGAGGTCATATTCGTTCTTACCTGCATATCCGTGGCTAATCTCTCGCGCTAGCAGCAAATTTTCAATTGGATTTAGAAAAGGAATCAACAGATAATCTTGGAAAATTCGACCTAGAATGGAGGCTCGAAGCTCGCGGGTAGGAATAGTTTCTAAATCACGATTCCCAATCAGTATCTGCCCACCCAGAGGCTTTAGTTCCCTAGTTAATAACCTAAAAAGGGTAGTTTTCCCTGAACCAGATGCTCCCATTAGCGCATAAAAGCCACCAGGTGAAAAACTGGCGGAAGCTCCCTCAAAAATCTTCCGGGTTTCGCCCGAACCACGATACTCGAAACTGAGGTCAGCTATTTCGACACGCATCACTGTTCCCCGTGAGAAGTCAGCATTACTAGATAGGGCAAGCGTCGCACATCATAGCCGTCTGACCTCGCTGTGCGTAGAGGTTATCGCTTAGCGTGATCTACACGGGCGGCACGAGGCCAACCCAGTTGTGATGCCGCCGTCCATGCAGGAGTTCTATATGTTGTATTCAATTTAGTGAACCAAGAAGAATGATAGTCCGGTGCAGATGCGATATCTAGCGTAACTCGGGCTTTTGTATCTCGATTAAGAGAAGAACATCTACCTGCACCTTGCGTAAACCCAACGCTATTTTGAAGCCAAGCTGAGCAGTTTCCACCAAGCGCACCCGCATCTGGTGCTGTCACTAATAATGAGCCTGCTATAAGCGCGGTGACAAATGCAAAACAAAGCCCTGATGTCCGTATTTTTTCTAAGCTTTTCATGATTTCATCCTTTAAAAATTAAATCGTACCCAATCGCCATCGATTTGAGCTCTATTTTAACACCAGGGATAGGTGAAAATCGGGTTTTAACCCAAATGTCGCCCTCACTATTGCGAAAACCCGAACGGTTTTCGTACCGTTCGGGCTCCTCATTGTGCTTGCAACACTTCGTGTTGCGCGCCGTTTCCTCACTCTCACTAACAAGCAAGTAAACTTGCTTGCCGTTCGAGCTCGTCACGGTGGGCCCAGAGGGACTCGAACCCCCGACATCCACGGTGTAAACGTGGCGCTCTAGCCAACTGAGCTATAGGCCCTAGACCTGTTAAAGAATACCCAATCTCGACAGAGAAACAAACTTGACAGAGTGTGATATGAATCGAACTTACAAAACCCGTGCCAATACCAACAAATCTGGCGCTAGAGAATAAAATGACGCGCCCTCCTGCCCGCGCGCCCTATTGCAGCCCTGGGGGAGAGCATGGGAAAATCAGGAGAAGCGATTAGTGGAAAGGGGGCGGCGCAAATCCTAGAAGAATCACCGGTCAGCAAACAAGACCTAGAACGCGCCTATGACCTGGTTCGCCGTGTACGCGCACGCCACTCAAACCCACACGGAACAGACACCGCCCCAGCTATCGCAAATCAAAACCAGTCCGATAACCATCCGCCCACCGGAAAAAAAGGGCTAGAACTACTGGATTGGACGAGCACCGCGCTATCTAGACAAAGTTCGCACGGCGGAGATTTCTCGCGGCAGCTCCGGGAAGAATTTCAACGTACGAACGCCTCTGACCTGGATATTTCGGAGGTCGAGTATCGCCGGGTTCAGTTAGAAAAAGTATTCCTTGTGGGCATATATGACCATGACCGCTCTCATGCGCAGCAGTCCCTATCGGAACTCGCGGCGCTTGCCCAAACCGCAGGTGCCGAACTGGTAGGCGCGGCTTTGCAGCGACGCAGCACCCCGGATGCGGCAACTTTCGTAGGGCGAGGTAAAGCTAAAGAGTTAGCCGAGCAGATAGCGGCGCTAAACGCCGACACCGTAGTCGTAAATGCCCAGCTCCAGCCCTCCCAGCGGCGAGGACTGGAAGACATAGTTCAAGTGAAAGTTATCGACCGCACCGCCGTAATCCTGGATATTTTCGCCCAACACGCCTCCTCGCGCGAGGGGAAAGCCCAAGTGGAACTAGCGCAGCTACAATACCTGCTGCCCCGCCTTCGGGGCTGGGGGCAATCAATGTCTCGCCAGGCAGGAGGACGCGTGTCGGGAGGAGCCGGAATCGGCGCGCGCGGTCCGGGCGAAACCAAACTGGAAACCGACCGTCGTCGGATTACCAAGCGAATCGCGAAACTGCGCCGCGAGATTCAGCAAATGAAAAAAGGACGGGACACTAAACGGGAGAGCCGCCTGCAAAGCGCCCTGCCCTCAGTGGTAATCGTGGGCTACACCAATGCTGGGAAATCCTCCCTGTTAAATTCCCTGGTAGACGCGGATGTGATGGTGCAAGATGCTCTGTTTGCTACCCTAGATCCCACCGTGCGCCAGGCGCAAACCCCCGATGGGCGCAGCTACACCCTAACCGACACAGTAGGTTTTATTGATGAACTTCCGCACGAGCTGGTAGAAGCTTTCCGCTCCACCCTAGAGGAAGTTGAATACTCCGATGTAATCGTGCACGTAGTAGATGCCAGCCACCAGAACCCCTCCCATCAGGTAGAAACCGTTAAGGAAGTGTTGGGGGAGCTAACCAACATTTCTGCAATCCCCCAAATTATCGTCCTCAACAAAGCAGATTTGGTAGATGCATTCCATATCCGCGCACTGCAATCGTTATTACCTGGGGCAATAGCGCTCTCGACCCGCAGCGGGCAAGGTCTTAGCCAGCTCCGCGAAGCAATCGGCAAAGCGCTACCCGCGCCCGCTAAACCCATAGATTACGTAATTCCCTATAGTCATTCTGCTCTGGTAGCCCGACTCCACCAGGAGGGTATCGTCGATACCGTGGAGTATCTAGAACAGGGCACTCATGTTATAGGGCGAGCTGGGCCGGCCTTGGCGCAAGCCATATTGGAAGTGGCGAACTAGATGGATTCTTCGGTTTCTCCGCTAGTTGCCACCGCCGATAAAGGTAAAGGTAGTGGCGGTAAAGATGCGAGAGCAGCGTGCGAAATTCTGCAAACCTGTATTGAGCGTATTGGGGGAAGTAAACGCGAGGAACAGGTTCAAATGTGTAATCTGGCGAGCCGCTCATTTTCTTTAGAGGGCGCGCAATTGGTGGGGGCAGGAACCGGTACGGGCAAATCTCTTGCCTATCTGGCGGCTGCTTTCCAGCAGGTAATAGAGCATGGGAAACGGGTTGTAATCTCGACTGCTACTTTGGCGTTGCAGCGTCAGCTCCTCAGCTGTGATATTCCCACGGTAGTGGGGGCGTGCCGGCAGCTCGGGTATCCTCTTCCAAACGTGGCGGTGCTAAAAGGGTGGTCAAACTATATTTGTCGCTGGAAACTGGCCGCTCCCGAAGAAAGTGAAGCTCTCTTTCCCGCCTATGAGGTGACTTCAGCTTCCCCTACCATGGTGGGCAAACAATTGGCCAGGCTGCGGGAATGGGCGCAAGAGAGCGATAGCGGGGATCGTGACGACCTAGAGCGGGCAGTAGCGTTAGCCGCCTGGCGGCAAGCCTCAATCGCTGCTAATCAATGTCAGGGGAAAACCTGTCGCTATTTTACTGACTGTTTTCCTAGAGATGCCCGGCTCAAAGCCCAAGATGCGGATATTATTATCACTAATCACGCGCTATTAGCGATTTCGGCACTCACTAGCGCCGAGCTGCTGCCAGATTTTGAAGTATTAATCGTTGATGAGGCGCACGAGCTTCCCTCTCGGGCGCGTTCGCAAGCCTGCGTGAACCTTTCAGGTGCGGCAATAGAAAGGATTGCCCGCAGCGCTAGAAAGCATTTTGATTTGCCGGTCAGCAACCTTTTTGAGGTATCCGAGCGCTTAGCGAAAACCTTAAATGACTTGCCCGAGGGAGAATTGAACTCCATTCCGGGAGCTTTGCAAGAGACTTTAACTGCGCTGCAAATCGAACTATCCGATATTTCCGGACAGGTTACTAGCGCTAATAAAGAGGACGAAAATAAAGGTAAACAAAAAGTTACTCTGGCTCAGATTGAAGAGTCTTTAGAGGCCGCTGAACTGATTAGCTGCTTTGACCCGACCAAATCGGCTGCCTGGATTGAGGAAGAAAAATCTGGGGAACGTTACCTTTATTCGGGGCCTCTCGACGTGGGAAATAAACTGTATACGAACCTGTTTAAGGGACGTTCTTGCGTGCTGACTTCTGCCACTATGCAGCTAGGAGGCTCTTTTAATGCAATTGCTTCCCGCCTGGGGCTGCGCGCTTCGCACACTTGGCAAGGAAGTGATTTAGGTAGTCCTTTTGATTACGCTAAGCAAGGAATCTTGTATGTGGCTTCTGATTTACCACGTCCGGGGCAATCAGGGCTCGACCAATCGGTTCTTGAAAGAGCCTTAGAGCTATCTGAGGCAGCTGGCGGGGGAGTGTTAGGGCTATTTTCTTCCTTTAAGGCGGCGGAGCAGGCAGCCCAATACTTTGCCGATAACTGTGACTTGAAGGTACTGTTACAGGGAGAACGACCTATAAATCAGCTGATAGATGAGTTTTCAGCTAATCGTGATTTTTGTTTATTTGGCACGCTTTCACTGTGGCAAGGAGTGGATTTGCCGGGGGATACCTGTCGCCTAGTGTTGATTGACCGAATACCTTTCCCTCGTCCTAATGACCCTTATATTTCTGCCCGTACCCGCGCGGTTGAGGTCGCAGGGGGAAGTGGCTTTGCCGAGGTTTCCCTCACTCATGCGGCGCTATTATTAGCCCAGGGGGTAGGGCGACTGATTAGAACTGCCAATGACCGGGGAGTAGTTGCAATCTTAGATCAGAGACTGGCTACTGCCAGGTATGCTAACTACCTGCTTAAATCCTTACCTCCTTTTTGGAAAACCACCAATCGGGATACTGTGCTGGGTGCTTTAAAGCGCCTATCGAAACAGCGAGAATCTGCCCAGAACAGCTAAAAGACGCGAAAGACTATAAAATCACCCTGAAAATAGGTCGTTTTTCATCGGTATTATCAAAGATGGCAGGGTAATTTGGTTTTAGAAGAAAACTTCTATCCCTAAAGGAGAAACTATGTCGAAAGAGCGTGCAAATTCTCTCTACCCCTCGGCGCTGACACGTCGCTCGAAAGTGGGGATTGTCGGTGCCGGTTTCGTTGGTACTGCTCTCGCCTATGCGTGCCAGATTAAAGGTGCAGCTCGGGAAATAGCTCTATTCGATATTAATAAACCTAAGGTCGAAGCGGAGGCTCTCGACCTTGCCCACGGGATTCAGTTCACCCCTGCCGCTTCGATTTCTGGTTCAGACGATGTTGAGGTCTTACGTGACTCGGACGTTATCGTGATTACCGCTGGTCCCCAACAAAAACCGGGACAGTCGCGCCTAGATATGGTACAGGCGATGGTAAACATCATGAACTCTATTTTGCCGAAAGTGCTAAACGTTGCGCCCGATGCCATTTATATCTTGGTTTCTAACCCGGTAGATATCGCCACCTATATGGCTCTAAAGATGAGCGGTTTGCCCTCACACCAGGTTTTTGGTTCCGGAACGGTGCTTGATACTTCCCGGATGCGCTACCTAATTTCGCAAGAAACCGGGGTTGCTGTCCAAAATATTCACGCCTATATTGCCGGTGAACACGGCGACTCCGAGGTTCCGCTCTGGTCGAGTGCCGAGATTGGTAACGTACCGCTCTCACGGTGGGGAGCCACCGTAGGGGGAGGAATTTTTGATGATAAGCTGCAAAAACGGATAGCGAAAGATGTAGTGGAATCTGCCTATCGGATTATTGATGGAAAAGGGGTAACTAATTTCGCAATCGGACTGGCAGTAACCAACATTATCTCCGCAGTAATGCGCGATGAGGATCGGGTTCTAACCGTTTCGTCCCTACTTGACAACTGGAATGGTATCTCCGGGGTGTGTATGGCAGCCCCAACTCTGGTGGGTCGCTCCGGGGTAGGGCGCGTGCTAGATCCGCCGATTACCCTAAATGAACGGGATGCTCTTACTCGCAGCGCAGAAAAACTGTCCGAGGTTGCTAAATCGGTGGGGCTATAACCTAAACTTCGTTAGCGGACATAACTAGCGATTACCCTGATGGATGGTCTTAAGATAGGGGAACTTCCCAGCTTAAGGCTAACCCGTTAGGTTTAGCTGCCTTAACGAGGCAAATACCGCCGTGGCGGCGGGCGCGGCTCTTCAGATTATCAAGACCAGACCGGCGGGTAACACTAGGGTCTAGGCCATGCCCATCATCGGTTACTTCCACCTGGATAGAGCCATTACAGCCCATACCGCTAATTTTAACCACCACCTGTGCCGAGGAAGCTCCCGCATGGCGTGCGGTATTAGACAGGGCTTCGCGCACTACCGCCACTACGTCATCACAAATATCGTGACCGACCCGCTGATCGGCTTCTTCAATCAAGATTTCTTCCCTAGCCGGGTTGGAAGCCGAGAGGGTTTCTCCATCTATCTCTAAAACGAAAGAGGGCGCGAATCCCAGTAAACGCCGAGCCAGGGAAGCTTCTCGGCGCAGCCGTTCAACTAAATCGACAGCCGCATCTGGTTCTCGTAAATTGTGGACAATCGCTCTAATCTGTTTAACCGAGTCATCTACACTGGCCAGAGCCTCTTCCATCAGGGACTCTGCCTGAGAGAAATCCAGATTAGTTTCACTGGCAAAAGTTGCTCGAATCCGTTCTAACTGCATACCGGTAGCGAAAAGCTGTTGGATTGCGAGGTCATGTAAATCTTCCCCAATTTTGGCGCGCTCATCTAGCAAAGTTGCAATATCGGCTGCATGTTTAGCGTCAGCGATTTCGAGGGCGAGAGCCGCTTGGGTAGCAACCTGTTCCGCCATAGCTAAAACCTCAGGGTTGAACTCTGGTTTACCTGGTAGACGTAAAAGCAGTAATACCCCGATAGCGTGCGATCTGGCTAATAGCGGGACATAGAGAGCGGCACCGAACTTGGAGAGTTCCTGTACCCGTAAAGTGGTCGCTCGCGCCAAGGAATCAACGATTAAACCTTGACCTTCTGCAAGTACCGTGCGGGCTCGTCCTTGAGGGGGAAAAGCCACCCCAATTAGTTCGCTCGCGCCATATCCAGAAGCAATCTCGCAAACCCAAGAATCACCGACCGAGGGTAAAACCAGTAAAGCAGTATCGGCTTGCGCTACTTCCCGTACCGATTTCGCAATAAACTGCAGGGCGTCCTCTTCATCCGTACCCTCTAATAGAATCGTGGTGAGCTGCTGGGAGACCTGGGTCCAGCGTTCCCGTGAGCGCGAAACCTCGTAAAGACGCGAGTTTTCTATCGCTACTGCCGCTAAAACTGCAAGTCCTGACACGTATGCTAAATCGTGTTCACTATATCCGTCGGGACGATTACACAGGTAGAGGCGACCATAGACTTGCTCATGGATACGCAGGGGAACCCCTAAAAACGAGTGCATTTCCGGGTGAGAGGGCGGGTAACCGGTAAAACGCGGATCGGAAGCCAAATCATTAGAGATAACGCCGTTATTTACCGGAACATCTCCGATAATTCCGCGTCCTACCGGGGGATGCCCCATTGATGCGCGCTGCTTTTCGCTCACCCCGTGAGTATAAAAAGCGCTGGTCTCCCCGCGAGAATCCAAGATAGCTAAGGCCCCATAGGGCGAGGAAGTCATGGCGCACGCCTGATCTACGAATGCCTGCAAAACTTTATCTTGCTCGAGGTTTCCCATCAAGCGCAGCACACAGGATAACAGGCGCGAACTATCTTCTGATAGGGACGAATGGTTATCTAAACTGCTATCTAAAGGGCGCGAGGAGGCAGCAGGGTCAGTTACATTCGGACTATCGGAACTCGATAAGCCGGGGAAACTCGGTAATGGAACGTTATCAAAAGACATCAACCTGCTCCTGGCGCATACTCCAGGCATAGCCTTGGTGGGTTTCTAAGAGTTCTTTATGAGTGCCTTGAGCGACAAAGGTTGCTGGCTCATTGGGATTGCCGTGGGGCTTATCCATAATAAATACTGTATCAGCCTGGTCAAGTGGGGTTAGACGATGGGTTACCAGGATTACTCCCCGTTTGTGTTCTTTACTGCCGGCATTTAATAAATCTCGCAATAGAGCATCAGCAGTTTCGGTATCAAGATGTTCTCCTGGTTCGTCTAAAGCTAGTAAAGGTGCTTTCGCTGCCATGGCGCGTGCCAAAAGAATCCGGCGACGTTCACCACCTGAAATAGTGGTTGCGCCCGAACCCAACTCGGTTTCTAAACCATCTGGCAGTGAAGATATCCATTGCCCCAAACCAGCCTCAATGAGTAGTTCTTTTCCCTCTTTGGCTGAAAGCTGACCATTAGCTACTCGCAGGTTTTCTAAAATAGTGGTTTCAAAAATATGGGCATCCTCGGGAGTAATCACGAAGCTGGCGGCAGCTCGACTACGCGGTAAGGAGAAAATATCTACCCCATCAATTTTTACGCTCCCAGAAACCGGTTTTAGCAGTCCAGCCAAGGTATAGAGCAGGGTGGTTTTCCCGATTCCGGATTGCCCGACAATCGCCAGGTGATTGCCTGGTTCTAGACGTAAATTAATTCCTTCGGCTACTACCGGACCGCCCGGCCAACCAATAGCTAAATCTTTAGCTTCCAGAATACTGGAAGTGCTCCGGTTGCTGGGGGTACTTGGCTGTTCGTCCTCTTTAGGGGTTTTTACCTGTTCTTCTGTCGGGAGCATATTCATTATCCGAACCGCGGAAGTAGCCGATATTACTAGCTGTTGAGCTGCCTGTCCCAGCTGCGCGGTTCCCTCGAAAGCAGAAAGGGGAGTAAGTGCCAGCACTGCCAGCATTACCTCGGGGATTGATTGGTGATTTACCGCCGAAATCCCGAAATAGGCAGCCATGATTACCGACATTAACATTCCGAACACGTCGATAGCCTCTGCCAAAGCGGCTGGTTTTGCGGAGGAATCCTTTGCCTCATAGAGCTGGTCTTCCAGCTTTGATAGCCCAGAAAGTACCTGCTGAGTTTGACCATCCACCGTGATTTGGGCAGCGCCATCAACCATAGTCATTGCCACTTCAGAAATCTGGGCGCGACTTTGAGTTTCACGCTGCTGGGAAATTCGGGTAGCACGGATAGTGAAAAGGGGGCCGACCAGCCCAGATAGCAGTAGACCTAGTGTCAAGAAAAGACCGGCTCTCCAATCCACTAGGCTGATACCGACCACGGTTATTATCCCCACAATAGTGGCAACCATGGCTGGTAACAGGCTTTTAACCACGAAATCACCGATATTGTCTACATCGGTTCCCATCCGATCTAGAATGTCTCCCCGCCGCAAGCTGGCAATCCGGGCGGTGTCGGAATGGGAAAGGGATTTGTAAAGATTGCTGCGCAGGGTAGTCATTCCGGACACCCCCAACTTGTGGGAGGCTAACCGTTCCAGGTAACGGAACACCGCTTTGGAAATCCCGAAAAAACGCACAGAAACAACCGCTACCTCCAGGTATAGGACGGGCGGCATTTGGGAGGCACGGGCAATCAGCCAGGCTGCGGTAGCGCCTAGGGCAATGGTTGCACCCAATCCGGCTGCCCCCAAGAAACAAGCCAAAAACAAGGTGGCTGGTTTTAGTTCTAAGAGCTTTATAGCCCGTTTAAG
The DNA here is from genome assembly GCF_008661855.1 of Varibaculum sp. Taxonomy (NCBI): domain Bacteria; kingdom Bacillati; phylum Actinomycetota; class Actinomycetes; order Actinomycetales; family Actinomycetaceae; genus Varibaculum; species Varibaculum sp. Next base: position 19,068 of record NZ_RPZY01000042.1, on the reverse strand, counting down.
TGCCTGACGTTCTTCGGTGGTAATGAACCACGTTTTCATAACTATTGCAACCCCCGTGTCGAGCCTAGAAATTCGGGAATCTCCGCCTCACTGGCTCGGGCTGCCTGGGGCTGAGTATCGTGATAGCGTTCCGCTTCTTCAGCGGTGAAGGGAACCGAGGATATCCGCACTACCTGGTCAGCTAGTTGCGCTAGCTCTTGGCGGTGGGCAATCAAGACTACAGTTTTACCAGAATCTTTTAGATGTTGAACTACTTGCGCCACCTGTGCCACCAAATGGGCATCTAGATGTGCGGAAGGCTCATCTAGGACGATGAGTTGTTTCGTGGAGAGCAAAGCCCGCACTAGGGCGAGACGCTGACGCTGTCCTACAGATAGACCTTCGCCTCCTGCCCGCAGGAAAGTGTTCCAGCCTTCGGGAAGTTTTGCCACTACCTCTTCAAATCCTGCTAGGCGAGAGGCTTGCCGAACTTCTTTTCCGGGAAGTCCCTGCGGGAAAAGCTCTTGTAGATGCGGGTGTGACTCTGCAATGTTTTGAGCCAAAGTACCAGGTAAAAGTATTGGCATTTGGGGTAGCCAAGAAGTTTGCTGCCACCAGGAATCAGGGGAGATGTCATCTATGGAAATGGTGTTCCCGGTGCTATCGCAAAGAGTGATTTCGCCCCGGTCACAAGCTAACTGTTTTAACAGTGCCATAACTGTGGTGGTTTTACCTTCCCCAGATTTACCTACTAAAGCGGTGATAGTGGCAGGCTTAATAGTTAGATTCACGTTATTTGGAGCCCAAGCTCCGCGTGAAGCCATAGTGACGGCGCTAAGAGTAATAGTGGTGTCGGTCAAATCGGGAGCCGGCTGGTCACCACCAGTAGCTGGGGAAGTTTCTAGGATTTCAAAAGCAGATTGGGAAGCAGCGACCCCGTCAGCGGAAGCATGGAAAAACTTGCCGACTTGACGTACCGGCGTGTATACCTCTGGTGCGAGCATAATCGCGATTAGACCCGTGTAAAGGTCGAGACCACCACTTACCATTCGCAGCCCTACCGTGACTGCCACGATTGCTACCGAAAGAATAGAAATAAACTCCAATACCGCTCCCGATAGAAAAGCGATACGTAAAGTAGCCATCGTGGTTTGGGTATAGGTTTTACCAATCGAGGAGATTTGTTTTTCCGGGCCGCGGTGTCTTCCCAGGCTCTTCAAAGTGGCAAGACCGGCAATTAAATCTAGTAATTGCCGTCCCAAGTGTTGCATCGTAGCCAAACGGCGATCAGAGGCGCTTTGAGTCATCTTCCCAATAATCACCATAAAGATAGGAATCAAGGGAATAGTAATAATGGCTACTAGCGCCGACCAAAAGTCCATTACCGCCATGACCACTAACACCAGGGGAGTGACGGTAACCGCCAAAATCAATTGCGGAATATAATCAACGAAGTAAGGACCGAGCTTTTCTAGCCCCCTAGTAGCTAAGGTAACTGTGTCGGTACCTTTACGTGCTAGCCAACGCGGTCCCAGTTTCAAACAATGTGCCAGTACTTGGGCGCGCAATTCTCGAATCGCTTTCTTAGCTGATTTATGTTGATGGTTTGCACGAAAATAGGTTAGACCTACCCTAGCCAGGGAAACGATTGCTAGCCAGAATGCAAAATAAGCGACTTGCCCCCAGGTTTGCCGTAAAGATATGACCGGAGAAATCAACGCAGATATCAGGAAACATTGGGCGATAACTAACCCTGCTTGCATAATGCCGGTTATTGCAGTTATCGCAATCGATAGGCGTGCTGAGCGAGCATATTTCAGCAGTTTCGGATCAAGTGGTTTCAAAACGAATGTCCTCCATGCAAATAATAGGACTATTTTCCCACAGGAAGTAGAAAACTCTAAACCTTGTTCATCGCTAGTCGTCGCGTACGCGCGGGAGAGGGATTTCTCCTCCCACGCTCATTCCATGCCTGGGTGGGGAAAGGACTCAGTACGAAGGCGCGGGGACTGGGGTAGAAAAAGTACTCGGGGGATCCCAGTGAGCCTTGCTTGCGCTCGGCTCAAGCCCCCTCTCGCATCTTTTTCTACCCCAGTCCGGTTATTCCGGCCGTGGGGGGCTCGGTGTTATCCGTGCGGGTGCGGGGGGCATAAGAATTCGGAAAACGTCGCTAGGTTTCCCGAATTCTTGGGCGGGAGGAAAAACCTAGCCCCCCACATCCTTGTACTGAGTGTTTTCCTACTCCAGACCGGTTATCCGAAGCAGGCAGCTGCCTCCGCGCTCATTCCAGGACTGAGATGTCGGTAACCAGCGCCGGGGCGGATTTGTGTCGAGGGGTAGGCTTCGGGCATTAAATCCGTGAAAATGCCAGAGCATTTTCCGGATTTCGGGGCGCGAGACAAAATCCGCCCCAGCGCTTGGGTCGCCGGTTAAGTCAGGTAATAAAAATAGTGCTGGTCTTGACTAAAACGTCAAGACCAGCACTATGTATTTAGTTTTGACTAATCGACAGTTAGCAGGAAGTTACCTGATAGGTGCCGATTATTTGCCTAGCTTTCCGAGAGGAAAGAAGCACCCTGACGAATCTTCTCCCACGGTAATCCGGGGTTTTCATCTAGTTCTTCAAGGGTGACTTTCAGGGGCATACGAGTGTAGCTCCAGTAGGTGTAACCCAATACGATAGGTACTACTACCAGCGCAATCACTAGCATAATCGCCAAAGTGGACTGCGATGAAGAAGCATCCCAAATCGTCAGCGAGAACTTCGGATCTAAGGAGGACTTCATAGCGTTGGGAGCCATGGCGGTAAAGATCCACGCTACTGCACCTGCAATCCCGACGGAGTGAGCGAGCAATGCACCCCATGCGGAGCCGCGAAGCGCCATCAAGACGGTGGCGACAAACGCCAAGGCTGCGATGATTAGCGGAATCCAAGCCATTACCTGGGTGGTGTATAGGAACTGTCCCCACAAAGCGGCAACCGCAACTAGCACGGTGTCTGCAATCGCGAACTTGCCGAGCAGGTTCTTTGCACGGTTCTGAACCTCACCAGTGGTGCGCAGCGCTAAGAAAGCCAAGCCTTGCGTAGCGAATACCAACGCTAGCATTACCCCACCAGCAATGGTGTAGGGGGTTAGTAGCGAGAGGAATACGCTGCCTAGGGGAGCGCCTTGGGAAGTGAAGTTGTGGACGTGCTTGCTGAGGTCAGTAGCTCCCGCAATGGCTTCACCAGGGGTATTGTACTGGGTAACCGCGATGTTCATGCCCTGTACCAGGTTGGCGAAAGCCACTCCGAATAGAACCGGAACCAACCAGGCGACAATGGTCTGCCAAGTGTCCCAGCGACCGCGCCAGGCGGCAGAGGAAACCTTGGTGCGCCACTCAATCGCGCAGATGCGAATGATTAAGCAGAACAGAATCAAGAACAGTGCCAGATACATTCCCGAGAACATGGTGGCGTACCATTCTGGGAAAGCAGCGAAAGTTGCGCCCCCGGCGGTCAGTAACCATACCTCGTTTCCGTCCCAAACGGGACCGAAGGTTTTTTGTACCTGAGTGCGTTCGCGGTCAGTCTTGGCAACCATCGGCATTACCATTCCAGCACCGACACCGAATCCTTCTAGTACCAGATAGCCAGTCCAAAGGACGGCGATCAGGATGAACCAAATTACTTGTAAAGTAGCCATCTGTTTGATCTCCTATCTGTCTAGTAAGCAAAGCTTAGGTTCTTGCCGGCATCCTCGCCATGTACTGCCTTTTCATTGGCGCTGACGTGAATACCTTCCTTTACATAACGCTTAATCAACAGGAACCAGACAACGCCGAGTGCCAGATAGATTAGCGTGAAGCCTAGCAGGGTAACCAGTACTTGCCAGGCGGGAACCGCAAATGAAAGTCCATGCTCTGTGAGCATAAAGACCGAGGACGCATCGACATCCATCTGTACCGGATGGACGATGAAAGGCTGACGTCCCCATTCGGTAAATAGCCAGCCGAAAGTGGTGGCTAAATAGGGCATCGGCAAACACCAGATAGCGAACTTGGCCAGCCCGCTCGACTTGGAAATCTTTCCACCCTTGGTGGCGATTAGACCCCAAATAGCTAGAATCGCCGAGAAGATACCGAAAATCATCATCAAGCGGAAGCTCCAGAAGCTGAACATGATGTTCGGGCTGAAATCGACCGTTTGTGACTGCATATTGTATCCGCGTTGGCTGAGAATTTCAGAGAACAGTGAACCGTACTTTTGGTTCAAAGTGTCCAGACCTTCTACCTTGCCGGTGAAGGAGTTGGTAGCCATGAAGGAGTAGACTCCGGGAACTTCGCCAATCTTGGTGATTTCATCGCATTTTGCGTTCAAAGGACCAAAAGCTGCAATGGTAAAGGGTGCGCCTTCACCGGCGTTTGGCGTCTGACATAGCGCTTCGGCGGCAGCCATCTTTGCAGGCTGATCCTTGGCTACTAGCTGACCTTGAACGTGTCCGGTAACGGCGGTTAGCAGACCGCCAACAATCATAACCAACATGCCAAAGCGGGCAATCGGACGCCAGATATCGCGAGCCTCGGTTTCAGCGCCGGCATTGGCCGAGCGAACCATCCACCAGATAGCAATGCCGGCAACGAAGGTGCCGACCAACAACCAGGAGGTAGACAATACGTGAGTGTAGGCCGCCCAGAGTACCGGGTTAAGCAGTACCTGGAAGAATCCGGATAGGCCATCCAGTTGCGCACGACCGGTTTCCGGATCGAAAGTTGCGCCTACCGGATGCTGCATCCAGGAGTTTGCCCCAATAATCCATAGAGCAGAAGTGTTTACCCCAACGAACACTAGCCAAGCGCAGGTGAGGTGAGCTTTCTTGGATAAACGACCCCAGCCGAAAATCCAAAGTCCCAGGAAGGTGGACTCCATGAAGAAAGAAATAAGAGCCTCACAAGCTAGCGGCGCGCCAAAGATGTCGCCCACGAAGCGGGAGTACTCAGACCAGTTCATACCAAACTGGAATTCTTGCACGATACCGGTAGCTACACCGAGTGCAAAGTTAATTAGGAACAGTTTCCCAAAGAACCGTGTCGCCTTCAGCCAATATTCCTCACCGGTTTTGTGCCATTTGGTTTGCATAATGGCAACTAGGAGGGACATGCCGATGGTGAACGGAACCAGGATGAAATGGTAGACGGTAGTAATACCGAACTGCCATCGCGCCAACATGGTGGCATCTAATGCTGTTGAAGCAATAGTCATTCTGCTCGCCTTTCCGTTTCTAGTCGGTTTAGAAGTCGCTGTAGTTTATGAGCTTGCTTACGCGCAGTCCATAGTGACAGCGTTGTCACTTAGGTTAGCGCGTTTTTAAGCCGGTCGCTAAGGATTTCTCAGGATTCTCTAAGAAAAACCTCGGTTTTACGACAGAATTAAGAATTATGGAATAATGATGATGGTTGGTTTTTGTCGTCGCATCACGGGGAAAACCACTCCAGAGGGACTATTTTCCTAGGAAAACTCTCTGGCGCGGGTAAATGTTTCCGCGTAGACTAAGGCTTCCGTCCTAGAGGGCGGCGTAATATAGGGGACTCGCCGGTGCGGGCGTGTCCAGGTGAGACAAGTGGTGAAAAACCCTAATAATAACGAAACAGTTTTTAATCAAAATAGTGGGATTCTATTTTCTGGACCGACTTTTTCTGCTTCAGAGAAACCGGATTCGGCTCCCAAAGTTCCCCCGCTGCTAACTGCGGCTCCAACTTTTGGGGCTCCGATGTTTGCGGCTGCTCCTGCTCCGGCTGCGGATAATGGCGAGGAGACGCCCTCTAAAAATGAGAAAGCTTCAGGGGGCAAACGCAAGGGGAAGAAAAAGGGCGAGGACGGCTCTGAGGCGACCTCTAAAATTTCAAAAGGTAAGGCAGAAAAGAAAAGCCGTACCTCCAAGAAATCTCGCAAATCAGACGAGGCAGAGACAGTCAGCGAGGCAGATAGCGCCAGTAAGGACGCTCGTTCAGCGCGCGGGGACTCCAAAGCGGACCCTCAAGAGGGTAAGGCGGTTAGTGCTGGTGAACAAGCTGGTGACTTGGAAGCGGCTGGCAGTCACCGTCGGCGTAGAAGGCGCACGCGCGCTAGTGCTGACGCTAGTGACGAAATTGAGCAAGTTAAAGGCTCTACCCGTCTAGAGGCAAAGAAACAGCGTCGCCGGGAGGGGCGTAAAGAGGGGCGGCGCCCGAAAGTTATTACCGAATCCGAGTATTTGGCGCGGCGAGAAGCGGTTGAGCGCACTATGCTAATCCGTTCTAAGGGCGGGCTCAATCAGATAGCTGTTCTAGAAGATAATGTCCTGGTTGAACATTATGTTTCCCGTCATACTCAAACTACGATGGTGGGCTCGGTTTATCGCGGAAAGGTACAAAACGTCCTTCCCTCTATGGAGGCGGCTTTCGTCGATTTAGGGCGCGGACGTAACGCGGTTCTTTATGCGGGGGAAGTCAATTGGGACGTCGCGGGAATGAAAGGTCGTCCTCGCCGCATTGAAGAGGCATTGAAACCGGGGGATTCGGTTACCGTTCAGGTAACAAAAGATCCGATTGGTCACAAGGGTGCACGTCTGACTTCTCAAATTACTTTGCCGGGACGTTTTCTGGTGCTGGTTCCAGGCGGATCTATGACCGGGATTTCTCGCAAACTTCCCGAGGGTGAGCGGCGACGTTTGAAGAAGCTCCTTAAAGTAATTGTCCCTAAGGATTTCGGGGTGATTATTAGGACGGCAGCTGAGGGAGCCAGCGAGGAACAGCTTCGTCAAGATGTGCAGCGCTTACAAAAACAGTGGGAGAAAATAGAAAAGAACGCTGCGTCCTCTAAATCTGCGCCCTATTTGCTGCACGGAGAGCCAGAACTAGCTTTGCGGGTAGTTCGAGACGTGTTTAACGAGGATTTCCAAAAGCTGGTGGTGCAAGGCAGGGATACTTTTAGCCAAGTCGATTCCTACGTCAAGGAATATGCTCCTGACCTGCAAGAGCGAGTAGAACAATGGGTGGGGACGGACGATATTTTCGCCGCTCATCGAGGTGATGAACAGCTGGCCAAGGGAATGGATCGTAAGGTCTGGTTGCCCTCGGGGGGTTATCTGATTATCGACCGCACCGAAGCTATGACCGTGATTGATGTGAATACCGGTAAATATACGGGTGCGGGCGGTACTTTAGAGGAAACTGTTACCCGCAATAATCTAGAGTCTGCTGAGGAAATCGTTCGTCAGCTGCGACTGCGCGATATTGGCGGAATTATTGTTATCGACTTTGTCGATATGGTGCTCGAATCTAACCGTGACTTGGTTTTACGGCGTTTGGTGGAATGTTTAGGACGTGACCGCACCCGGCATCAGGTTACGGAGGTTACCTCTTTGGGCTTGGTGCAGATGACCCGTAAACGGGTAGGTGAAGGGCTGGTAGAGGCGTTTTCAAGTCCCTGTGAACATTGTGAAGGGCGCGGGTTTATTGTCCATAGTCAGCCGGTGGAAAACGGTTCTAATTGTGACGAGAATTTGGGTTCGGTAAATCAAAAACGGGAAGCTAAAGAGGAAAAGCGTTCGCAAACCGATTCAAAGAATCGCGCCTCTATGGCAAAGGTAGCCGCGGCGGCCAGCAAGGCTCATGACGAGCAGTTAGAGTTAGAAACCGGTGAGCAGGAATCTCCGGCAGAGACGGCAGAGGGGGATAACCCCGCCCAACCTCAGGATGATAACGCTGCTAAAGCTGGCTTTAATTTGAACAAGGCATCTAAAGAGGATGATAAGGGTGTTGCCGTGCAGGTTGCATCGGTTGAGCAGCAAACGGAAGTATCTGAACAGCCGGCAGTAGCGAAACCGGAATCTAAAAAGGTCGAGCGCGGCTTAAGAGGGCAGGCGCGGGCAGCAGCTACCTCTGGGACAGTTACCCCTTCTTCCCAGGCAGCGGTGATGACTATTCAAAGTGCGGGCGCCGCTAAAGCTATTAGCTTAGAGCAATTGGGGGCAGGTGCTCCTACCTGGGAAAAGAAAAACGAAACGGATACAGACTCAGGGGGGCAGGAGCCTCGGCGTCATGCCGCTGTAACCGGCTAGGGTTTGGATAAGGATATACGTTTCTCCCGCCGCCTTTTAGGGCGGCGGGAGAAATATTTTCAGGCAGCAGATAACTTCAAAATCTCATAATGTGAATGTTTTCGTCCGACAGGTGGCGGATGGGATTACTTTGGCTCTAAGTAATTGCGCTCAGGTGATTGCTTGTCCCATCAATAAGGAGTTGAAATGTCTGAAAAGGTTTCGCAGTCTAATGCGTCCGATAAGACCAGCCGACAGTCGTGGGGGACACAATATGGATTTCTGATTGCGGCGATTGGCTCTGCAATCGGTTTGGGAAATATTTGGCGTTTCCCCGGTGTCGCCTATCAAAACGGTGGCGGTGCGTTCATTGTTCCCTACCTGATTGCGCTACTAGCTATTGGGCTGCCGATGCTAATGCTGGACTACGCGATTGGTCACAAGTTTCGCGGTTCTCCTCCACTGGCACTAGCCAGGGTAAATAGGCGAACTGAAGCCGTGGGCTGGTGGCAGGTCGGCGTGTGCTTCTTTATTGTCGTTTACTATGCGGCGATTATCGCCTGGGCGCTGCGCTATACAGTTTTTTCTTTCACTCGCGCTTGGGGAAATGACCCTGCCGGATTCTTTTCCGACAAGTTCTTGCAGGCTCGCGACACGACCTCTATTTCGATTACTCCCGTTTGGGGGATAGCTCTCCCTTTGATTTTGGTTTGGGTAGTTACCATTGTGTTAATCGCCCTCGGAGTTTCCCGCGGTATCGAGTGGATTACTAAAATCTGTATTCCGCTGCTGGTGGTGCTGTTTATAGCTATGGTAATCAAGGCATTAACCTTGCCGGGCGCAACCGATGGGTTAAATAAGTTCTTTACCCCCGATTGGAGCGCCCTGTGGAATGGGAAAGTTTGGATAGCAGCAGTTGCCCAAATCTTCTATTCTCTGTCGGTAGGGTTCGGAATCATGATGACTTACGCTTCCTACCTTAAGAAACGGTCTAATCTGACCGGTACCGGTCTAGTTGCCGGTTTTGCTAACTCCTCTTTCGAGGTGCTAGCCGGAATCGGAGTCTTCGCCACCTTGGGATATATGGCACACCTACAGGGAACTTCAGTAGACAAACTGGAAAATATTTCCGGCGTGTCACTCTCTTTTATTACTTTCCCGCAAATCATCAACGAAATGCCTGGAGGCGGGATTTTTGGCGCGCTTTTCTTTGCCTCGCTAGTGCTGGCCGGGATTACCTCAATGGTGTCCCTAGTACAGGTGGTAGCTGGGGCTTTCCAAGACAAGATTGGTTGGACTTCCAAACAAGCCTCGGTGATTCTCGGGATAGTGTTAGCGGTGGTCTCGGTGTTCTTCTTTGGAACTACCACGGGGCTCGCTGCCCTAGACACAGTCGATAACTACATCAACACTATCGGGGTAGTAGGAGCGGCGCTTTCACTGTGCGTAATCGTAACGGTGGTTACTCCCTCCCTACGTTCCCTGCGGGTTCATTTGAACGTAACTTCCTCCGTGAAAGCCGGTAAATGGTGGGAGGGACTCATCGGGTTTGTAATCCCGGTGCTCCTAGTGTTCATGCTGGTACCGAACCTGGTGGACTTAATTTCTAACGGTTACGGAGACTATCCGCGCTGGTGGACAAATACCTTCGGTTGGGCAATGTTAGGGATTCTCTTGGTATTCTCGCTGGTTATGCCCCGCTTAAAGTGGCATAAGAGCGCGGAAATATCGCCCTCGTTCAACCTAGAAAACGTGGACTGGAACAAGGAGGAAGACTAGCTATGACTGGTGAAGCTATATTGATGATGCTGGTCGCCATCCTAGTGATTTGGGGCGGCCTGGTGGGGTCGGTAGTGGCGCTGCGGCGGGTGGATCCGCCCTATCAAAAAGGTGAAGACTATTCCGCAACCGACTTTAACCCTCACCCCGGATTAACAGAAGCTGACTTTGTGGAAAAACAAGCTCAAGAGGGCGAGGAAGCAGTTAAAGCCAGCAAAGGCTAGCTTAGAGCTAGGCAGCTAACCTTATATGGCGCGCAAGGAACTCTTGCGCGCCATAATCTTTTATCACTAGGCGTTGCGTCGCCAGGTTATTGCCGGGCAGGAGTGCCTTTTAGTGCTTGGATAACTCCGTAACAGGCGACTGCTCCCGCAGCTGCCACATTTAAGGAATCCACCCCGTGACTGAGCGGTATCTTAACTAGGTAATCGCAACTGTTCAAAGCTCTTTTAGTCATCCCCGGGCCCTCAGTGCCTAACACTAGGGCAACTTTAGGATTTTCACCCGCTTGAACTTTGGTACTTAAAGACGCGCAAAAATCCGGCAGCAAAACTGCTGTCGGACTAAGAGCCAATCCCGCAACCATAAAGCCTTTCTCTTTCAGGCAGGAGATATCTGGCCAAGCATCAATCCTGGTCCAGGGCAAAGAAAATACTGTACCCATCGACACCCTAACTGCCCGGCGGTAAAGCGGGTCTGCACAATTGGGGCTGGTAAGAACGGCATCAAAGCCCATAGCGGCCGCTGAGCGGATAGCCGCTCCCACATTGGTGTGATCAACCAAATCCTCTAATATCAACACCGCTCGCGAACCTTTTAACACTTCCTGTAAAGAAGGCAGAACCGGTCGTTCCATAGCTGCGATAGCCCCCCGATGCATTCGAAACCCGGTTAGCTTCGTTAGCAGTTGCTCATCAGCTACAAAAATCGGAAGTTTTGCAGCATCAACACCTAAAACATCGTGTAAACGTCCTATCCAATGCCGGTTAGTCAAAACTGAGCGAGGTCGGTGACCGGCCGCTAGTGCCCTTTCAATTACCGAAAAACTTTCCGCTAAATAAAGTCCGTGTTCAGCCTCGAAACTTTTACGCAAGTTCACGTCTTTTAGCTGGGTAAAATCCCGGATTCGCGGATCAGATAAATCGGTTATAGAAATCAACACCCATCTATCCTAAGGCTTTACGTTGGCAAAGAGTTTTCCACATTTTTAACTTTTTCTCTTTATCCTTACCGGTTTATCTAGCGGTTTCCTCTTAAAAAAATATGCGCGAAAGTGACAGGAAACGATTAACAATTAAAGGAGAAACTATGGCAACTACCTCTTCGCCGACCCGAAAATCCGCAAGTTGTGATGTGGGACAGCGTCTTAACGGAAGTGAACTGTTTTCTCTGTCCACTCCGGAGTTTTTAGGAGCACAAGGTGATAAAACTCTTCTAAAAATGCTGCAAGACGATCCGGAACTGCCCTCTGGTCTTTACGGGCCACTCGGCTGGGTTGCGCAAACAAAAATTCCGTTAATCCTAAAGGACTATTTGGCAGCTGGGCAGGGTATCGGTGACTATCAACGATTTCATGGATTAGAAGCTGCAGGGGCGCGAAAACTATTGGATGCTCTTCCCAGAATAGCCCTGGCAGACCGGCAAAATGATGCCCCAACCTTGTTAGCCTTCCTTAACGCCTGTATTGCTAATCCTGGCAGGGTCTATTTATCGGGGTATCTCATCGGTTCTTCGCGCTGGGACGAACGGGTCAGCGTAGACACCATGTTTATTGTGGAACCATCAGCCGAGGAGGCTCTAGAGCCCAACCCGGATGAGGCTCGACAAATCTGGCGTAGCTACCAGAGTAAACTCTCGCTCGGGCAAGCCTTAGCGCCAGATGAACTCTACAGCGCAGATCCGCGTTGGGCCTATCCTGGCTGGTGCCTGTGGTGGGATTAGGGACTAAAACCATATCTAGAACTGGGGTGAGCGATATTGCTGCCAGGATTTAAGCACCTGGGGCTGCTATTAAGTAGAATCGAGGACGTGCTATACCGTTTCGTATTTAATCACTGGATTTCACGGCTTGATGCCGAAAAATGTCACAACGCCACTATGAAAACCCTGCATTTAATCTCGCAAGTTCCGGGACTAACCTCTGTGCTGAGAGTATTTTTCTCCGGTTCAGTTGGCTCTTATAGCAGCGGTTGGGTATGTAACGCTGAGGGACTGAAAGGCTTAGCTAGACCAGTTCCCGGATACTTAGGGCTAGCTGCGGGAATGGATAAGGATGCGTTAGCTCCTGCCCAGTTCGCTGCTTTTGGTTTTGCTTTTGTAGAGGTAGGGACAGTAACTCCTCGTCCTCAACCCGGAAACGATAAGCCTCGTCTCTGGCGGATACTACCTTTGCGAGCAGTACGAAACCGGATGGGGTTCAATAATCGAGGAGCCGAAGAAATGGCGCGGCGTTTACATAAGCTACGTAGCAGCCGGGCAGGTCGTAGCCTAGTTTTAGGGGTGAATCTGGGAAAAAATAAGACTACTGACCTGAACGACGCGGTTGAAGATTACCGTATCTCGGCTTGTTTATTAGCTAAATACGCTGACTACCTGGTAATTAATGTTTCTTCCCCCAATACGCCTGGGTTGCGCAGCTTGCAATCAACAGCTCAGTTACGGCAAATCGCGCAGGCAGTAATCACTAGCGCACGTAAAAGCGCTAACCGGGTAGTTCCAGTGCTGGTCAAACTGGCTCCCGACCTGGAAGATGCGCAACTGATAGAGCTAGCTGACCTGGTTAAAGAAGTGGGACTTGCCGGAGTAATCGCCACCAACACCACCATTAACCATGATTATGGCGAGGGCGGGCTATCGGGAGCCCCCTTAAAAGAACGGGCTTTGCAAGTGGTTCGCCTGTTACGTGCCCAAATAGGTGAAGACTATTTGATTATCGGATGTGGCGGAATTGAAGATGCTGCTAGCGCTCGGGAGTTTCTGGACGCTGGAGCCGACCTGTTAGAAGCCTTTACCGCCATGATTTATCAAGGTCCAAGTTTCGCCGGTCGGATTAATAAGCAGCTCAGTGCAGATTTGCCAGCCCTACCGTTACGCAGGGCTGGCAAAGCGTGAAACCACTTAGGCTCGCGAGAGCATATAGGCACGAATGTCGCCAGCGTATTCACTAATATCGGGACGCGGCCCGCGCGGGCCAGAAGGGCGAGGACGGCGCATTCTGCGCGGACTTGCCAGGCGCATCAGAATATAACGCCCGTTTCCTTTCTTTACCCGTTTATCGCCCTCGGTAACTCCAAGGAGCGCCCGATTGATAATCACAGTGGTCACCACGGCTTCAATAATCGCCAGTAGCAGCAAACCCCACATGCTGAACAGTAAAATCGCATTTAGCTGTTGGTTACGTGAAAAAGCAATCGACAAAATCAAGAAAGCCAAGACTACCGGCATAAACAGCTCTCCGATAGCAAAACGGGCATCCACAAAATCACGGATATAGCGGCGAATTGGTCCCTGATCGTTATAGGGCAGATAACGCTCATCACCGGTACCATCCAGGGCGGCTTGCTGTTTCTTATAGATTCGGTCGCGCTGCTCGCGACGACGCTTACGGGCTTCTTTCTTATCAACCACTAAGGGGCGCCGATTTTTAGCTTCCGCAACTTTGCGCTTAGGGGTGGGGTGTCCCTTGCCGTCACCCTTTTCAGCTAGTGCTGGGCTATCTTCGACTTTTTCTTTTCCAAAAAGTTTCACCCATCCAGGTTATCTAGCCAGAGCGGGCATAGGAAATCTGGATCAGGTATCTGTTCGCCCTATGTGCGAGCGTTCTTTACTAAAGCCGGGAATAACAGGGTAACCTGGCAACTATGAGCGATATTTTGAAAATGAAAGCAGCTTCCCAAAGCGTTTTTGATGATGTAAAAACCCAGTTAGCAAACTTGGTGTCTATCCCGTCAGTTTCCTCAACCTCGCGTGAGCAAGTCGAAAAATCAGCCCGCCAGGTAGCGGAATTATTTGGCTCTTTGGGAATAGAAACCCAAATAAAGACCGCCCCCACCGGCAGTGGGGAAGAAGGAATGCCAGCAGTTATTGCCCGCAAAATAGTTAGCCCGGAAGCTAAAACCGTGCTGCTTTACGCCCACCACGATGTACAACCGGCCGGTCCGCTAGAACGCTGGAACACGGATCCGTTTGTTGCCACCGAAAAGGACGGTCGCCTCTATGGGCGGGGCACTTCTGATGACGGAGCTGGGGTGATGGTTCACTATGGGGCTCTGGCTGCTCTAGGACAAGATTGTCCCGTCAATGTAACTTGTTTCATTGAAGGAGAGGAAGAGATAGGTTCGCCCTCGTTTAGGAACTTTATTGAAAAATATCGAGAAGAGTTAGCGGCAGACGTAATTATTGTGTGCGACTCCGATAACTGGAGAGTAGGCGAACCAGCGCTTACTGCCAGCCTGCGGGGGGTTGCCAGCCTAGATGTGAAAATAAAAGTAATGGATTCTGCCCTGCATTCGGGGGCGTTCGGCGGTCCGATTCTGGATGCGGTTACAGTCGCCAGTTTGCTACTAGCAAAATGCTATAACGAGGACGGATCCCTGGCTGTCCCCGGTCTGGGTGGCTCTACCAGCGCTGATGTTCACTATCCAGAACAGTTATTTAAGAGTGATGCCGGGTTAGTTGCTAGCTACCAGTTAGCCGGAAAAGGCGACGTTGCGGCTCGTCTGTGGAATCAGCCCGCTCTATGCGTTATCGGTTGGGATCAGCGTTCGCGGGCCGAAAGCGCAAACGCCCTCATGCCGGAAACCTGCTTGCGACTATCATTAAGAACCGCTCCCGGTACCGATAGTGAGCAGTGCGCCCAGGCATTAGCCAGTTTCTTACAAGAAAACGTACCTTTTGGGGCGCAAATCGAAACCGAAATCCTAGAGTGCGGTCCGTCCTATCAAGCCCAAGTGTCACCGGCAGAAAAGGATATGAAATGGGCTCTATCTGCTGCCTGGGATAAAGAGGCAGTCGATATTGGGTGTGGGGGAGCAATCCCCATGACCGCTGACCTGGCGCAAGTGTTCCCACAGGCAGATATTTTGATAACCGGGGTGGAAGATCCTGCCACTAACGCCCATTCAGAAAATGAATCCCAAGACTTGGGGGATTTGCAAAAAGCGATTTGTGCCGAGGCTCTATTCCTATCCCGACTAGGTGGGCAACTTTAAGTGCAGATAATTGTTGCCACCTCCGCAACCAAAAATGCGCGCGGAAAAGATTTAGGGGAAGCATTTAAAGTTGGGTGGCATGGGCATCGCTCTGGCGACAACTTACAGGTAGTTCCGTACTCCTACGATTTTTCCGAAGTCAGTGCAAGCTGCGAAGTTGGGGATTTATTTGCAAATACCACTGACCCTTTCCAGGTGGGAAGCCAACTGCCGGCACTACTAGAGAAGAAATGCCCAATTTATTTGCCCGCATGCCAAACAACCGGAAGTCTACAAAGCGAATATCTGCCAAATAGCGCCCTCACCCCACCCGCACATCGGAAATTATCAGATTTTCCCGACCTATTAATTTCCGGTATCGCCAAATCCTACGGCGAGAAGCAACCAAGCGCGCAAACCTGGGAAAACTTGGCGCACGTCCTCAGGAATACTTCAGTAGTCTCCGCAAGCCAAAAACCCTTGTTATCAAGTTCCGGAGTGCTATCTGAAATCGCAAAAACCGACCCCGAGACAGCCCAGAAAACCAAGGAAAACTGGGAGAAGATATTACGAAAAGCAGAAGTATTTGGGGCAAGTCGTTATTTTAAGCTCACTAGCCCCACCGCGGGTGCAGAAAATACCCGGCAAAAGCCTCGGGGTCACCTGAGGGGAGGAGGAGCCGGATGGGGCGTAGGGGAGCTATTAGCTAGCCTGGGAGCCAGAATCGATTATGTAGCCGATTTCCTTGATGCTCACACCCGCCTACCCCAGATTTTAGCGAGCGCAGATTTGCTAGTGGCGAATACCGCAGAGCTTTCCCCCTGGAATCTTTCCGGCTCCCCGCTGGAACACCTATGCAAGTTATCCGCCCCCACTGGAATTCCCATAGTGGTAGTTACCAGTGAAAATAACCTTAGTCGGGGAGAGTCAGCCGAGATGGGAATTGACGGGATATATCAATTTCCCACCGATATTGCGGGAATGAAACAGGCAGGACTTCGCTTAGCGCGTACCTGGTCGCGATAGCCAGCAGGGGTAAGGTTGGACTAGGCTAAGGAAAGACTTAAATATACTAAACGAGCTATTAGGGAGAGCCATGAGCGAAGAACAAGCTGAAAAAACAGCTTCCCACAAAGTTACCCTCACCGAAGCGGCCACTAAAAAAGTGCAATCCTTGTTAGAACAAGAAGGGCGTGACGACCTGCGCCTGAGGATTGCGGTACAACCTGGCGGCTGCTCGGGGCTAATCTATCAGCTTTATTTTGATGAGCGTCTCCTTGACGGTGACGCAGTTGAAGAATTTGCTCCCGGGGTAGAGGTAGTCGTCGATAAAATGTCGAACCCCTATCTAGAGGGCGCATCAATCGATTATGCGGACACAATCGAGCGGCAAGGCTTCACTATTGATAATCCAAATGCGGTAGGTTCTTGCGCCTGCGGTCAATCATTCCACTAGAATCATTCCCCTCAAACAGTCAGGACTTAACCGTGAAACATAGACTATCTTCCTCGCTTGCCTCCCTCTGCCTGATGGGAGGACTGCTGTGCGCTTCCCTTACTGCCTGTAGCAGTGACAAGTCACAATTCGGGGTGACAGTAGAAGGCGAATACGGCAAAACCCCCACGGTGAGCGCCGGCAAAGGGGACGCCCCTAAAGAACTCAAAGTTGCCACCTTAAAAGAAGGTAAAGGCGCTTCCTGTGGCTCCGGAGCGGTGCTGCAGGTTAATTATCATGGGCAACTATGGAATGGTAAAAAGTTCGATTCTAGTTTCGACCGGGGAACCCCGGCAGTATTTTCCCTGAAACAGGTGGTTGCTGGTTGGGGGCAAGGGCTTAAAGATGCCAAACCAGGGTCGCGTACCCTGTTAGTTATTCCCCCCGACCTTGGGTACGGTAACCAGGCAACTGGAGATATTCCCGCTGGATCCACCCTAGTATTTGTGGTTGATACCCTGAAATGTTTATCTGCCGCCCAAATGAAGCAAGGTGAACAAGACCTAGCAAAAGCGAAGGCTACCTCCCAGACTTTGCCAGGACTGGAAGTAAGCGGCAACCTGGGGGCAAAACCCACCTTAAAGGTAAGCACCGACAAATTACCTAAAGACCGTACGGTGACCGCCCTAGCACAGGGGACCGGGGCAGCTCTCAAAGCTGATGACGTGGTGGTAGTGCATCAAAGCTGGCTTGATCAATCAGGAAAAACTGTCTCCACCTGGGACAGCCAAACCCCGATGCCCCTACAAGGCGAAAAAACTCTTGCCCAACTGGGGTTAGATAAAGAGTTAGCTGGTAAAACTATCGGTTCGCGTTTAGCTTTAAGTACCCAGCAAAATGGGCAAGCGGTAGCGTTCGTAATGGATATTGTAGGAACCCTTTAGACAACTAATTGCCTTAACTCCTATGAATATTTGCTTAGCTAATCGCCGCGAGGGAACACTATCCCTTAGGGTAAAGACAGTTGTCCTCGCATTTAGCACTATTATCAGTCTGCTTATGCTATCCGGGTGCTCCTCCGGTTCTGCCGATACTTCAGCTGCGGCAGTTGAAGGAAAATTTCCGGCAGTATCTGGGGAATTGGGGACAGCTCCCCAAATGGAAGCCGGAGTCGGACAGCCTCCCTCCGATTTGCAGGTGCGGGTGCTTCACGAGGGCGAGGGGCGAAAAGTAACCGAAAAAGACCAGGTGCTAATGGATACCTTGGGGAACCTGTGGGACGGGAAAACCGTGATGAGTACCTTCCGAATCGGGGACTCTGCCCAAGGGTATGCGATGAGTGAAGTGATTGCCGGTTGGAAACAGGGACTTATCGGGAAAAACCTAGGTTCAAGAGTGCAGCTTACCGTTCCACCCAATCTTGGTTTTCAAGGAGAAGCCGCAAAAAGGATTCCCGCGAACTCCACTATGGTTTTCGTGATTGACCTGGTCAGCGCGATGGACTTGAGTGATGTTTCCGCCCTGAAACAAGCTAAGAAAATAGAAAAGTCTTTCCAAAAGCTACCTAAAGGGCTAAAAATTACCGGAGAACCCGGTACTAAGCCGCAAGTCAGTATAGATGCGAATATGCCAGTGCCCAAGGCAAAACAGGTGATAATGCTGTATCAAGGTAAAGGGGAAAACCTGGAGCCTGATGATTTCCCCGGGGTACATTTGACCGCAGCTACCTATGAAAACGGTAAATGGTCGCCGGTGTCTAGCTCTTGGCCCAGTGGAAAAATGGTGTCCACCCCCTCTACCGTGCAGGTAACTCCCCAATTTTTAGGGGTACCAGTTGGTTCCCGGATAGTGATGCTAGAACCGGCTGAGGGCGAGCGCCAAGGTGCGAAAGCCCATCCGGCACGGATTGCTATCTACGACATTGGTGCTAAGCAGACCAGCACCCGCCTCGGGTGACCGTTTTATACTGATTGTAAAATCCGGGGTTGCTTGGTAAAAGCAGTCCGGGGATCCGTGACCGGCTTTGTAGGGGCGATGCGGTGAGGTGGTTTTCGTCTCGCGCCCAAAGACTTAGAAAAGACTAGACTCTTTTCTAAGTCTTACGCCCGCCTAGCCTAATCGGCATAAATCCTCCTCTCCGCTCTCCCTAAATAGCGTGTCCCTCTCATATCTTTTACCGGCTGCGCCCCCCTCGCCATAAATCTGCCCCTAAGCGCTACGTTACCGCTGCGGGGCTGGCTCGGTAAAAGCACTCCGGGGACCCCGTGACCTGCTGCGCAGGTCAAGCCCCGTTCGTATCTTTTACCGACCGCGCCCCTTGATGTTCCGAAATCCTGTCCCTCGGCATAAAACAGCCCCTCGCATCTGCCTGGACGAAACTTTCCCCCTGCTTTTCCTGTCATTACTTCCGCATATTTACCCGCCGCGCCCTTTTTGCTGACGTTTTGACCCTCCCGGTGCGGTTGCGCCCTCAGAAGATGGGAATTGTGGGCGTAATTGGGGTGGTTTGCCGGGATTGGGAGGGTGGTTTTGTCTCGGGAGGGCGGAAACGGCGCGTACTGCTGCAATCGGGAGGGTGATTTTGCCTGTGGAGGGTGGAATGGTTGGAAGATTGATTAAAACTGCT
>NZ_RPZY01000002.1:0-43589 GCF_008661855.1 Varibaculum sp. | reverse complement strand
CGTGCGGAGCACGCGGATCCTGTGCCGGCTAAGGGGTACCTTCGGGTGGGCTTGTATCGCATGGTACCGTGGTGGGTGCGTTAGTTGGCGGCGGGGTGGGACGGGAATCTAGAAGTTTGAAGTCCCCTGCCTGGGGTGCGGTGAACTGGTGGAGAGTTAAGCGCGGATTGAAGTCTTGTTTTACCGCTGTCGGGTCGATAACCAGCTTCTTGATTTCCACGTATTTGTCGAAAACGTTATTTTCAAGCACGGTGGAAAAGTCGTAGTCACACCCGGCCTTTACCCTTAATGCTCCGTATAGTTCGTCATCAAGTTGTACCAAAAGCCAGCCGTAAGTCTTCTTTACGTTGTCGTTAAAGTGGTAGCTTCCTGCTAAACCGAAACCGGTGTTTACTACCGCTTCTCGAATAAAACGATAGTTTGCGTTCGCCGCGGCATCAAAGGTGTACATATAGCCGCCAGCGTTAGGATTTTTGTAGCTACCGGCGGTAGCGAAGGGACTGTTTTCAGAGTCAGAGATGGTTAAGAACCAATCTTTCCCAGCGGGCAGCTTCTTGATGCTTACATTCTCGTGCCCAAGCTGATCAGTGCCGATGCAACCAGTCAGAAACTTTGGAGTGTTAGCTACCGAAGTGGTTACGCCGTCTTTGTTTGCCACTGGCTGCTCTTGTAGGTTGTTAGCCGCTGAGGCTGCTAAGAGACCGGCAGGAATTAGTGCCGCTGCGCACATCCCAGATACTAGGGTCTTTGCGAAGTTATTAAGTCTCATTTTTCAATCCCTCATCTGTCGCGGAGCCTTAAGTGGGAACGCTCCAATAAATGATGACAGTCCCAATCTTACCGCATGGTCACTAAAAAGCCAGCTGATAATTGTCTAATCTAAGTGAGATGCGCCACATACGCCTGTAACCAGGAAAAATGCTAAAAACGTATCCCTAAAAATCCGATATTTTCGCAAGAAAAGCTAAATCTCGTTTACTTACCACCTGGTAAGTTTTTGTTATATTAGATGTTCCCTACCGCCAGTTCGCTAGCGTAACCAATATAATTATCGGGCCGCAGAGCCAACAGGCGTGCCTGCGCGTCCTCAGGCAGACCTAAGGAAACCACAAAATCTCTCATTGTCGCCTCATCAACCCGGTTATCCCGAGTAAGTTCCTTTAACCGCTCGTAAGGGTTATCCATACCGGCAGTGCCAGCTAAGCCCTCTACCCGCATTACCTGCTGCACGGCCTCGCCCAAAACTTCCCAGTTCTGATCGAGGTCACGTTTCATAACCTGGTCAGCTACGTCCAACCCGCGAAGCCCGCCAGCTAGGTTGTTTAGGGCAAGCAGAGAATGCCCAAGCGCAACCCCAATATTGCGTTGAGTAGAAGAATCAGTTAAATCCCGTTGTAAACGGGAAGTAACTAAAGTCGCGGACAACGTCTCTAGTAGGGCAGATGAAATCTCTAGATTAGCTTCCGCGTTCTCAAAACGAATCGGGTTTACCTTATGGGGCATAGTAGAAGAGCCGGTCGAGCCTTGCCCGGCCAGGTTCTGATGGAAGTAACCCATCGAAATATAGCTCCAACAATCGGTAGCCAAATTATGCATAATCCGATTTGCCCGACTGATATCGCTATAAAGCTCACTTTGCCAATCATGAGACTCAATCTGGGTAGTAAGCGGATTCCACTGTAGCCCCAGGTGCTCTACGAATGCCTTAGCAAGAAGCGGCCAGTTAGCAGAGGGAACCCCGACCTGATGAGCAGCCCAAGTCCCAGTAGCGCCGTTTATCTTCCCCAGATATTCCGTGTTTTCAATCCGGCGAATCTGGCGTCGCAAACGATGAGCAAAAACTGCAATCTCTTTACCTAAAGTAACCGGAGTAGCAGGCTGACCGTGAGTATGTGCCAACATGGGAACATCAGCTGCGCTGCCGGCCAGCTCGTCAAGTTGTTCTACCAGGCTAAGCAGTTGAGGAAGCCAAACATCGCTAACTGCGCCCTTAATGCAAATCCCGTAGGACAGGTTGTTAATATCTTCGGAAGTGCAAAAAATGTGCACTGCCGCTAGATAGCGAGGCAAATCGGTGTTGGCAATCTGCTCACCTGCCCGGCGCAAGCGCTCTTGCAGGAAATACTCCACCGCTTTCACATCGTGTCTAGTTTCCGCCTCAATGCGTTTAAGTTCGCTAACCTCTTCGCTGCCAAAGCTAGCAACTAGCTCTCTCAGGTAGCGTTTTTCGTCCTCGTTAAAAGGCGTAACCCCTGTCAATATCTGGTTCTCGGCTAAGAAAATCAGCCACTCGACCTCTACCAGTAGCCGAGCTCGGTTTAGAGCCGGTTCAGACAGGTAGTTGGTGAGCGCTGCCACCTGCGAGCGGTAGCGTCCATCGAGCGGACCTAAAGCAATATCGGATTTAGCGAAATCAAAACAGTTATCAAAGCGCATCTGCATATCTCCTATTATGGCACGTATTCTGGCATACAATCTGGGACGAGGGCGCAAGGAACGCTAAAAAAGAGCAAACTAAGAATATGAGCCAGGTGAAATTTCGCGAGGTACTAGCTAAGCTTCCCGCCTATGTTGCCGGGAAAGGTGACGGTCATAAAACCGTGAAGCTGTCCAGTAATGAACTGCCCTTTTTGACCGCACCGCAAATAATTCAGGCTGGTCAATATGCCCTTAAAGATGCGAATCGCTATCCCAGTGCCACCGGAGCTGGTCTGGTAGAAAAACTCGCATCACGCTATCAGCTTCCAAACAATCAGGTGGTGGTAGGGTCTGGTTCTATCCAGGTTCTCGCGAATGCTCTAACTGCCGTGGCACAAAGCGGAAAAAACGTGGTTTACGGGTGGCGTTCCTTTGAGGCCTACCCGATTCTAGTGGGGATAACTGGAGCTTCCTCGCGGCAGATTCCCTTAACCGCTCAGGGCAGACACGACCTAGATGCGATGAAAGCAGCGGTGGACGGCGATACTGCGGCGGTTATTCTTTGTAGCCCCAATAACCCAACGGGAACTTCCCTGACCGAAAAAGAAGTCCGGGATTTTCTAGCCGAGATTCCCCCATCGGTGCTGGTGGTATTAGATGAGGCCTATTTTGAGTTCGATACCTTAAAAGGTCACGTTGATGGGGCTCGACTGCTCGCTGAGTTTTCTAATCTGTTAGTGCTGCGCACCTTTTCTAAAGCCTACGGCCTGGCCGGTCTGCGTTGCGGTTATGGTTTAGCCAGTCAGGAAATAGCAGAGGCAATCCTAAAAGTTTCCACCCCATTTGCTTTGAGTGCGGTAGCTGAGGCCTGTGCAGTGGCGGCGCTTGCGGACGAACAAAAAATGCGCTGCCAGGTACAAGAGATAATTCAAGAACGTGAACGGGTAGTTAGCCGAATGCGCGAGGCGGGATGGAATATCCAAGATTCGGGTGGGAACTTTATTTGGTTTCCTGGCAAGGTGGGCGAGAAGATACTTGCGGCTGCCTTAGCGCAGGGGATACAAACGCGCGGTTTTCCCGAGGGCGTGCGGGTCACCATTGGATTGCGACAGGAAAATGATCAGTTCTTGGCGGCAATCAGTCAGGTCGAACCAGGTTAGTAGCAGAGGTATTTAGCTGCGGTATCGAGGCTGGTAGCCGCGTAGTTATAAACTCTGATTTATCTGCTGTGTTCGCGTGGCTCATTAAGAGAGTTGCCGGTGTACGGCGTTAATGTTCTCGCCAGAGGGGGTTAGTCGCGAGCAAGCAGATGGCGGTAATCCCAAAATAAATCACGCCGCCAGTCGGCAACCGCCGGGTTTACCGCTATCACATGAGGGAAGTCTTGCTGAAGTTTTTCACTAAGTTCAGGAGGGATTTCTTGGGGCATGGCTAAGGAATCAACCAGGAAAAGTACCGGCCAAGTACCCGGCTTGAAACCGTAAAAATTGGCGCTTAAGGCAAGGAATCCCAGTCCCTTAGGTAGGGGCAACGCAGAGTTAATACTTTCAAGAAGTTTTTGGTGCGAGGGCGAGCAGGTGGTTACTTCCAAAGATTCTGAAGCGATTGCCGTTAAAGCGTCCTCAGTGGGAATCCCTGCTACCAGTTCATTTAAGCGTGAAATGTTGTGTGCTTCTAGGGTAATTTCATGTTTTCCGCCAGGATTTAATCGCGCGCCCAAATGATTTAACCCTTTTTGAGACAGGTCTTTTAGATGCTCACTTATTAGAGCGCCGATAGCTTTTTTAGTTCCGGTGGCTCGTAGCTGAGTCGAGTACACCAGTAAAAACTGAGAATCGTTTTCTACGATAGTTTGCCCACTGCTATAGACCGGGTAGGTGGCGAGGGCGCGCAGTAGCGGTTCGAGGCGACCGGTAGCTATCGTCATGTAAATGGCTTCATCAAGGGGCTGGTCTTTTTCGTGTTTTAAACGGTAATCGCGCCAGCGTGAACGTAAAAATCTGTTCATTTAAGGATGTAGACGCGAGTAAATAACTAATCCGACTCCAAAGAACCCGGCGGAACCTAAACCTAGGACAAAGACCGCTAGAGATGAGCTGCTAATCCACTGTTTAACAGCGGCATCGGTAGAACCGCTGGCAGCATGGAATTTCGGAGGATTAATTAAGCTGGAGATGCTGCTATTGTTATCAGCGCTAGAAGCATCGGGAGCTTGGGAGTCGGTAGCTTCCTGTGAATTTGAGGTGCTAGAAGAACCGGAGCCCGAGGGCGCATAACCAGGGGAAAGCGGGAAACCTTTGGAATGGTTCGGGACGCTGACCCCTAAACGGGATTGCGGATAAAGCGCGGCGATTAAATCTGTTCCCGTGGATTGTCTGCCGTTTTGACCCTGTAATCTAGCGGAGCTAGCAGAAGTAGAGGAGGCAAGATTCCTGTTACCGGAGTTCTGTCCGGATTGGGAAGGCAATCCGCCCTCACCGGGATTGCGAGGTGCAGTGGGGTGAGAGTCTGTGCCCGGATTTGTTGAGCCCCCTGGATTACTTGAAGGATGTTGCGGAGAGGTGGGTTCGCTTGAGGGAGCCGGGGAATCAGTTCCGGGACTGGGATTGCTGGGGTCTCGGGTGCCTGTGGGATTATCGGGGTTACCCGGAGTTGCCGGCTTGTCAGTAGAACCAGTGGAAGGCTTCGTGGAGGGGTCGGTCGAGGGGTCTGTACTGGGGTCAGTAGAAGGCTCGGTGGAAGGGTCGGTAGTGGGATCAGTAGTAGGACGAACTGCGTCCTCTATCTGGGAAGGTATTACCGCTTCTTTTCCAACGATAAAAGTGTAATCAAGGTAGGAGACGTACTGATTAGATGGCATATATTTATTCGTAGTCGTTGCCTTGATGCTTAGGGTGTAAAAGCCGGGCTCGGAGAAACTAAAAGACTGTGAGTATTCCTCTTGGCTTTTAATAGCAGGAAAAGCGTAAGGAGTTGCAAGCGTTCCAGCTTCAATATCTTTACTTTGAATACTTAGTGAAGCTGTGTTCGTGTAAAAACTAGCTTTGGTGACTTCGAAAGTAGTCGTGTAAGTCTTGCGTATTTTACTTGTTTTCCAAAGTAGGGTTGAGGCTTGCGGGTCAGACTTAAACAGAGCCCCATAGAAAATTTCGGCATTAATCGGGGTTGCTTGCTGTTTTGACTTTACACGTACGCAAGCAGCAAGTTTATCTTTAGATTGAACTTTACTGGGATCGATAAATATCCCGGTATCGTTAAACTTCGTGGATTGCGCCATCCCCAGGTAAGTCGATTTCTTTTCAGTAGAATACCCCAGATAGATAGGGGTGTTACCGAGTGAATGATTCTCTAATTGATCACCATTTGGGCAATGCTGTTTAGCCCAGTCATCCAAGTTCGTAGCTTGTTTAGCAGATGATGAAGTGGTGGGAGTTGGGCTAGTGGTCGCCTGGGCGAGGGAAGCAGAATAAAAGCCAACGCATAGCGGCGCTGCCGCCACGAACGCTGTGGCAGCAAAACTGCTGACTTTACGCAGAAGGCTCATAGTTAATCGGAACTTTCCTACCCAACCGATATTTACACTCTTAGTATAGCACAAGATTAAAGATTAGCGATAGAACTTTAATGGAGTTTAGGGATTATTTAATTTCACCCTGCGATAATGGTGTCTCGATTAAAACTGCCCATAAAAAAGTCTTAACCTAACGGTCATCATCTTCAGCATCGCGGGCGGCTTCCATAGCAGACGGTAACGCCGATAAAATCCGTCCAACTGCCCGATCATCGTGAGCGGCCGAAACAAACCAGGCTTCAAAACCAGAAGGCGGTAACGCGATATTTTGTTCTTCCATAGCGTGGAAGAAAGCGCGGTAACGGAAAGTCTCTTGCGCGTTAGCCTGTTCGAAATTGTGTACTCCGTGTTCTGCGGGTTGTTGCCCAAAAAATACCGAGAACAACGAGCCAGCACGGTTCACTTTTAGCGCCACCTCTGCCTGCTCAGCTTCTTGTTCAATGGCACGCGAAATCACATCTGCTACAGCCGCAGTGCGCGCATATACGGCGTGGTCGGCGAGCTCCAGAGTTTTTAATCCAGCTGCGGTTGCCAAAGGATTACCCGAAAGGGTACCCGCCTGATAAACCGGTCCCAGCGGAGAAAGGTGTTCCATAATTTCACGCGATCCGCCTAAAGCTGCCAGCGGCATCCCTCCCCCAATCACCTTGCCGAAAGTGAAAATATCAGGAATAAAATCTAAGTTTTTAAGTTGTTGGATATGCCAAGCTGCGCGTGCGTCCTCATCGGAAAAATCAGGAAGCTTAGCTGGTAAATCAACCCAATAATCATTTTGCAATCCCCAATATCCGCTAGGTCCAACCCGAAAACCGGTGAGAACCTCATCGGTAATCATTAACGCACCATATTTTCTGGTGAGGGCGCGAATGTGCTGGTTAAATCCGGGTAGTGGGGGTACTACCCCCATATTGGCGGGGGAAGACTCACAGATAACTGCCGCGATTTGTTCGCCCTTAAGCTCGAAAGTCTCGGTGAGGGCATCAAAATCGTTATATGGCACAACTATAGTTTCGCTAGCTACCGCGGCGGTTACTCCCGCCGAGCCGGGAAGCCCTTGGGTTGCAACCCCCGAACCGGCAGCCGCAAGTAGACCATCGGAGTGACCGTGATAGCAACCCGCGAACTTTACAATCAGGTCGCGTCCGGTAACTCCCCGCGCCAAGCGAATCGCGGTCATAGTGGCTTCCGTACCGGTAGAAACCATTCTTACCTGCTCGCAAGAGGGCATCCGGGCAGTGATAGCTTGCGCTAGTTTTGTTTCCGCAACCGTAGGGGCTCCAAAAGATAAACCTTTAACGGCACAATCTTGAACTGCCTGTACCACCTGGGGACAAGAATGCCCCAGCAGAGCCGGCCCCCAAGAGCACACCAAATCCACAAAAGTATTGCCCTCTTCATCGCGCACATACGGGCCAAAGGCTTCTTTAATGAAATGGGGAGTTCCTCCCACGGATCCGTAGGCGCGAACGGGAGAGTTTACCCCGCCGGGAATCATCTCGCGTGCCTGGGCAAATAGTTCTTTATCGGATTGGTTTGCTTGCTTACTCATGCGCCTATTATCGCTCACAAGTCCCCAAAGGGTGATAATCACCGGCTGTGCTTAAACAATTATTTGAACTTCGCTTAAATATCTAAATCCCTGGCATCGTGGTTTTAACCGCAGACCGATAGCGGTCTGGGGAGGAAGAAAGGGGAGAAATGAAAGATTTAGCGTTGCGCATATTGGCTTGGGCGCAAACTCGGCAAGCGGTGGAGCGACTGCGAAACGAAGAGGACGGAATGACTACCGCAGAATATGCAATCGGAACCTTAGCTGCGGCCGCTTTTGCCGCTTTATTAATGGCTGTAATTAAGGGAGGGGGGATAAAAAGCGCTTTAACTGCGATTATTAAACAGGCGCTCTCGATTTAAAGTGAATAAATTAGTTCAGAAGCATCTGTGGTCGGCGCAGCAAAAGCAGTGGCTGCGCCGACTATGGCAACTTTGCCTAGCTAGTGAGGGTGGCTATGCCACGGTAGAGACTGCACTTACGCTTCCCGCACTGCTGGCGGTGGTGGCTCTCGCCTTAGGGGTATCAGCCGCTGGAGCAGCGAAAGTACAGGCGTGTGACGTGGCGCGCGTGGCAGCGCGCGCCGAAAGTATCGGCACGCCTTATAGGGCGGGAAATACGGTGTCAGTAACCGTGGATAGTTCCGACAAATGGGTAAAGGTTACTGCCCGGAAACATTTAGTTGGACAGGCAAAACTATTACCGGCACTAACTTGTAGTGCCAGCGCTCTTAAAGAACCAGAACTTGCTATGGGGATTGAACGGTGAAAAAGACTCCGAGTAACTCTAGAGCTCTAGAGGAAGGTTCCGCCACCATTTGGGCAGTGGGATTTATATGTTTACTGGTGGCATTAGTGGCAGGAATCGCGGTATTGAATGGAGCATTGGCAGCGAAAGCCCGTGCCCAAACAGGTGCCGATTTTGCGGCTTTAGCTGCCGCCAGCGCCCACTTTTATGGCAGTGAAACCTCCCCTTGCGTCCTAGCTGAACAAGTTGCACATCAAAATCAAGTTGCTTTAGATTCCTGTGAACTGGGCGAAAAGGACGTGCGAGTACAGGTGAGCGTTAGCGCCCTTTCCAACTGGCAGGTCTCGGCACATTCTAGAGCCGGTCCGGTGAAATATAACTGGCATTAGCCACTAACGGCGCATACCTTGTAAATGCGGACAGTAATAGCGGTTATAAGTCGTTATTTAGCGGGCGGCAAGCAGGGGATTGGCGGGAAATAGCCCTAAATCAGGGCGCAGCTAGATGAGATTTCTAGGCAGCAAAAGGTTGTGACCCCAGAAAAACTCTCCTGGTTAGCTGATGGTTTCATAAAAGCTCTCGCGCAGGTACTCCAGAAGGTCGCGAGCCCCTGATTTAGAAAGCATTTCGTTGCCATTGCCGCATTTAGGCGAATGAATACACCGAGGACACCCCTGGGTGCAGGAACACTGCGCGACCTGTTGATAGGTTAAATCCAGCCAGGAGGATAACTGATGAAAGCCGTGGCGCGAAAAACCAGCTCCCCCCAAAGTGCCATCATAGATAAACACTGTTGGCAGGCCTGTCTGTAGGTGTTGCGTGAGTGAAAGTCCCCCCAAATCCCAACGGTCACAGGTCGCGACCAGGGGAAGCATTCCAATCAGGGCGTGTTCACCGGCATGTAAAGCCCCTGACAACAATTGCTGATCATCAAAATGTAAGTGCTTAATAACCTCTTCATTCAAGGTGAAATAAGTGCCGGTAGTTTGAAACGCCCGGGTAGGGCAGTCCAATTGGAAAGTCGCCTGATATACGTGCCGGGGCAGACGCAGCAAATCAAAAGAGGTAACTGTGGTTTGAACCTCTATACGTCCATAATGCCAGCTGATACCCGCAGGAACACTAAGCGGATCTGCTTGCTCAGAAAGTATTGAAATGCTGGTGTCAGTATTTGGGCGAGTTCGCAGATTCTTTGGCCCCGCAACTACCTCCGCTACGTCCTCTTCACGCCGTAAAACCTGCCAAACACGCCCTTGATGCACATAAATAGCGTCCGGATGTAAGACGCTATCTGCGCGTTTGCTATCAACCGTGCCCAGTACTTGCGCGCTCTGGGACTCAATAATCTGAACCTGTCCACTCTCGCCGCGGATTCTAACTTTTTCCCAAGGGGAAAACGGCTTGGTGATGTCAAAACAAAGTCCCCCGGGTCTAGCTATCAGTAATCCTTGTTCAAGTAGTTCCTTGGTCACCTGTTCGCTTGCTTGCCCAAATAGGTCAGCATCTTTACTGGTTAAAGGGCTCTCGGCGGCTGCGCATAAAAGCTGAGGAGCCAGTACAAACGGATTTTCGGTATCGAAAACTATAGTTTCTACCGGGCGGAAAATCTCTTCTGGATGGTGAGCCAAAAAGTCATCAAGGGGATTATCTGAAACCACAAAAATACCGATACCATCTTTACCAGCCCGCCCAGCTCTGCCTATTTGCTGAAAGAAACTGGCGCGCGTGCCCGGCCATGAGCAGGTAACAGTGCAGTCAAGACCGGAAATATCAATCCCCAGCTCCAAGGCAGATGTTGCCGACAATCCTTGCAGCTTCCCGCTGCGTAAATCCTTTTCTAGCTGGCGGCGCTCTTCAGGTAAATAGCCGCCACGATAGGCAGCAACTTTCGGCATCAAAAGAGGGTTACGGGTACTTAAATGGTCGCGCGCAAGTTGAGCTATAGTTTCCACCCCCTGCCGAGATGGCGCAAAAGTGATTACTCGCCCTCCGCAATTTACTAGCTCCGCCATTAGGCGAGCACTCTCCCAGATAGCAGGAAAACGTGGCTGATTTTCCTCATCTTCTACGGGGATTTTCCCTGGCTGCCACACCAATACCGTCCGGCTTCCCGAGCCGGAAGTGTCGCGGTCAATGACCCGCAGGGTACGCCCTCCTCCTAAAAGATTACGTCCGTGAACTGCCGGATTGGCGGTAGTTGCCGATAGCAGCGCAAAAGTTGGCTGCGCATGATACAGGCGGGCGAGGCGGCGCAAGCGCCGCAAAATCAAGGCTACGTTAGCGCCTAATACGCCCCGATAATAGTGAGCCTCATCAATAATCACCAGGGACAGACCGCGCAGGAACGGTCGCCAAAGCTGGTGTGAGCGCAAAATAGCAAAATGTAAATAATCGGGGTTAGTGAGCACAATATCGGCGTGAGTGCGTGCCCACTTTTTCACCGGGGAAGAAGAATCGCCATCTACTGGCGCAATCTGCAAATATAGATTTGCTTGCCCATTCCACTGGGTTAAAGTAGTTGCCTGGTCGCGGGCAAGTGCCTTGGTGGGCGCAATATAAAGAGCCGTAGGCGAGACGTTATCGAGACAACTGTCGCCTGGGTTAGCGCCTTCGCGCCGCGCCAAGAACGCCAGCCAGGCGGCTAAAGATTTGCCCGATCCTGTTCCGGTAGTAAGGATTACGTCCCCACCCTCATGTAGAGTGTTTGCGCAGGTTGCCTGATGTTCCCATAGTTTTTCTATCCCATTTTGAACAAAACTATTACGCAGGTTTTCGCTAACCCAAGGTGGCCAAGGAGCAAAACTGGCTCTTTGAGCGGGCAGGGTCTTTTCATGCAGTAACTGTTCAACGTTTAAGGAACGCAAGTGCGCTAACAAATCCGAGATAGCCACCAGCGCCTCCTTTTACTGCAAGATAGTTGGATAACATTCGTTGGTAGGTACTTGCTGATTGTAGAAATCTAGCAGGTGACAAAATAAGGTTAAACCATGAATAGCAGGTCGGAAAGTAATCTAACGCCAGGTTATGTGCGTCGTTTTTCAGCATCCTGTGCCGCCGCAATGCTGTTAGTGCTCTGTTATTTCATATTTGTTTGCACTCGCACCGGTCAGGTAGTGGACACTTTGACGATGTTTACCCTCTCCGATTTGAACGCTTCTTTCGCTTCCTGGGATCAGGTGTTACTGCGGGAGTGGTACTGGTTTATTTTGGCGCCTTTAATCGCGGCTGCGGTAATAGTAGCACTTTTCAGGCGGCGTTTCGCGTTAGGGGTACGAATGTTGATAATGGTGGTGGCGGCGACAGTTACTACCCAGGTGCTTAAACATATGCTGCTTTCTCGTCCGGCGCTAGGGGTCACCTACTATATGACTAACTCTTTCCCCTCTGGTCACACTACGGCGGCGGGGGCTGCTGCCGTAGCTTTGGTAATGGTTTCGGCTTCTAAGTGGCGCGAGCTGGCTACCTACCTGTCGGCTCTAGTGTTGTTCCTGGTGGCGCTGGCGGTGATTGTGGCGCGTTGGCATCGCCCCTCGGATGTTTTCGCCGCAATTTGTGTGGTTACAGTTTTTGCGCTCCTACTTTCACCGCTTGAGCTTGGTGATGAACGTGGTCAGCGGGCATTGGGGCGAGGACGAATCTTGACTGTGCTGGCAGCGGTAGTAGCTCTGCTGGGGGTAGTAATAGTCAGCCACTGTTATTTCAGGCTTACCTCGGGGCAAGGCTACTTCACGGCGGGTACGGTTACCAGCGATTTGAGTCGCCTGGCTGCCTCGCGCCACCCGCTCGCTCTCGCCCTGAGTGCAGGAACGGTGCTCGCCCTGCTGGGGGTCTGCTGGATTTTTGTTTTTGAAGTGGCGAGGGCGGGGTTGCGACCTGTGAAAAACCCCTCCTCTACCGCCTAGGGCTTTATACCTAAACCGTTTGTGCAGGTAGATGAAAGTCGTATTCTAAAATGCTGCCTTCATTTGCGTCGTAGCCTGGGAATATGAGAGAAATCTTGAAACCACAATATCTAGTGGTTAGCATTTAGGAAACCTACTATATCTCGTGTGTCGCTGCTTCCCTCGCTCTGATTGCACCTATAGTCGGTAACAGTGGCTAAAAAGCCCCAGAGCTGAAGGAAAAAAGAAGGAAAAAATGGCACCCCAAACTCAAGATAAAAACTTGGTTAATCCTGCTCAAACCGTTAATGAGTATCTATCCAAAGCTGATTGGCGGGTAAACGCAAACGCAAATCAGGGATACTCCCTAGGGGGAATGATTCTCAACTCTGCGGGAAAAATTATCGCTAACTACTGGTTAAACGAGATTTATACACCCGAAATTGGAAAGGCGCACCGCGAGGGCGACTACCATATCCACGACCTAGATATGTTTGCCGGGTACTGTGCCGGTTGGTCTCTAAAGCAGCTATTACAGCAAGGATTTAACGGGGTTCCAGGAGCAATTGCCTCGAATCCTCCCACCCATTTTTCCTCCGCCTGCGGGCAAATCGTAAACTTCCTGGGAACTTTGCAAAACGAGTGGGCTGGCGCCCAGGCATTCTCTAGCTTCGACACCTATATGGCTCCATTTATCCGCAAAGATAACCTGGATTACCAGCAGGTTCGCCAATGTATGCAAGAACTGATTTACAACCTGAACGTGCCTAGCCGCTGGGGCAGCCAATGTCCTTTCACTAACCTCACTTTTGATTGGACTTGCCCCGATGACCTCGCAGATGAAAACCCCCTGATTGGTGAGGAATTAATGGATTTCACTTATGGGGATTTGCAAGCAGAAATGGACATGATTAACCGGGCATTTATCGAGGTAATGACCGGCGGGGACGCTGATGGACGGGTGTTCACTTTCCCTATTCCCACCTATAACATCACCCCCGATTTTGATTGGGATTCCCCCAACACCGAGCGCCTGTTCGCCATGACCGCTAAATACGGTTTGCCCTACTTCCAGAACTTCCTGAACTCTGACCTGGATCCCCATATGATTCGCTCCATGTGCTGCCGTTTGCAGCTAGACCTGCGCGAACTCTTAAAACGAGGCAATGGGTTGTTCGGTTCAGCAGAACAAACCGGCTCCTTGGGGGTTGTGACCATCAATATGGCGCGCCTTGGTCACCTCTATAAGGGGGATTTAAGTGGGCTTACCAAGCGCCTAGATTATCTAATCGACCTGGCCAGCCAGTCTCTAGAGAAGAAACGGGAAGTTATTTCCTGGCATATGGATTCCGGTCTTTTCCCCTATACCCGCCGCTACCTGGGCACTCTTGACAACCATTTCTCCACTATTGGGGTAAACGGAATGAATGAGATGGTGCGCAACTTTACCGATGACGCGGAAGATATTACCGGCGAAGTGGGGCATAAAATCTGCGCTGACCTGCTAGATCATATTAGAGGTCGGATGGTGCAGCTGCAAGAAGAAACCGGGCATCTGTATAACTTGGAGGCAACGCCTGCCGAAGGCACTACCTACCGTTTCGCGAAAGAGGACGCCAAACGCTTCCCCGAAATTATCCAGGCCGGAACTAAGGATGCGCCCTACTACACCAACTCTTCGCAGCTTCCGGTAGGTTATACCGATGATCCTTTCCAGGCTTTGGAAGAACAGGTAGAGCTACAAGGTAAATACACTGGTGGAACCGTGTTGCATCTGTATATGGGGGAGGCAGTGAATTCGGCTGAATCCTGTAAGAACCTGGTGCGCAGGGCGCTCGCGAACTTTAAGCTGCCCTATATTACGGTTACTCCCACTTTCTCGATTTGCCCAGTTCATGGGTATTTGTCGGGTGAACATTTCGACTGCCCGAAGTGTGCCGCCGAAGGTAACCATGAGCAGCCCTGTGAAGTGTGGACTCGGGTTATGGGATATTTCCGTCCAGTGACTTCCTTCAACAAGGGCAAGAAGAGCGAATATGCAGAGCGCACGACTTTCTCGCAAGAGTTAGCCGGTGTCTGATTTTTCGCTGCCCTCCCAACCTAGTTTGTTAGGGCGAGCCCGCCAGTTAAATATCGCGGGGCTAGTGCCATTTTCTACTGTGGACTGGCCGGGAAAGATTGTGGCGAGCGTGTTTTGCCAGGGGTGTCCTTGGCGCTGTGTCTACTGTCAAAACTGCGAAATCTTAGATTTTTTAGTACCCGGCGCAGTCCCGTTTGCAGAGCTAGAGGAGTTACTAGGGCGCAGACAAGGTCTCCTGGATGGGGTAGTGTTTTCCGGCGGGGAAGCGCTAGCGCAGGCGGCGATAATCCCGGCAGCGCGCTGGGTGAAATCGCAAGGTTTCCAGGTGGGGCTGCACGCGGCGGGGGCTTATCCGACGCGCCTGCAAGAAATGTTGGCGGCGGGTTTGCTCGATTGGGTGGGGCTAGATATTAAAGCCTTACCCGCCGATTACCGGCAAGTAACTGGGGTAGCCGGCGCGCATAAGGCTTTCACCTGCCTAGATGTCGTGTTGTCCAGGGGTATCGACTACGAGGTACGCCTAACTGTTTACCCAGGGCACCCCGGAAAAGTGGTGGATTTGGCGCGAGATTTGGCGGCGCGAGGGGTAAAGAACTTTGCTTTACAGCAGGCGCGCGAGTTGGGAGCCTCTCCAGATTTTCAGGCGCAAGCTCAAGGTTGGGATAGCCAAGTAAAAACCTGGGCTAAGGAAATCGAAGATTTGGGATTTGAAAAGTTTTCTTTCCGTCCCGCTTAGGTGGGAAAGGGATTAAAACTCGTCCGCCGCGCCCGCTGCTTTCGGGTTTAACTGATTTATTAGGTAAGCGCTGTACGCCGCCATTAAATGCTAGTTAGAATAGGAGCAGTGTTTTCCCAACCTAAAGGTAAGCCATGACTGATAGTGATGATTTAAAGAAATTGCGCGAACGCGCATTAGCGCCCGAAACCGACGCAAATCAACTATTCGAGATATCTGCGCAACATCCCGAGGTTTATGCAGAGGTCGCGGCGAACCCGAACGCCTATCCAGACTTGCTCAATTGGTTAGAAAACGTGGGCGATGACCGGGTGAAAGCCGTAGTACAGGCGCGCCGTAACGGTCTATCGGGTTTAGAAGCCTTAGGGCAGGCAGGGCGAATCCCGGCATCTCCAGGTGCGTTTGAACCGGAAAGCTCACCAGATAGTGGACCAGAGCGGTCTAATCAGACGGGCTCATCTCATAGCGCTTTTGCTCCCCAGGAGGAAGCGGATGAGATAGACAACGCCCAAGAGGACGCGAACGATTACCCGCAGCCAAACGAGGAACAAACCCCGGAAAACACGGTAGTAGAACCGGAAGCCCTAACCGATATCGCAGCTGGTAGCAAAGAATCTACTGAAGGAAACGGTCTTGGTCAGGAGAGTGCAAACCAATTTGAGCTGGGAACCGAGACCCAATTAGCTGACGTAGATGCAACTCGGTTGGGAAGTCTGCCCCCTAGCGATTTTACGGTAGCTGCGTCCTCATATGACGAGTCTGCAACGCGCATGGTTCCCCCAGTGATGCCACCAGAGGCTTATTCTGCGCCAGGCTATTCCCCCAGACCTCGACAATCAATCATGACTACACCTGCGCCCAGCTATTCGCCCTATCCCGTTTATCCTGACCCGGCAGCGCAGAGCTATCCCCAGAGCGCTCCTATACAGCAGAAACCTAAGCGCAGTTGGGGGATAATTATTTTGACAGTGCTGCTGGTTTTCGCCTTGATTGGCTTAGCGATTGTGGGTACCTGGATTATTTCTTCAAAAGGACAGAGCGAAGGGCAGGCTGCTAGCGGTCAGTCTGAGAGTGCAACTACCCGTACCTCCACGGTGGTAGAAACCACGGTGACCAGCACTGAAAATCCCACACCAGCAGCTAGACCGATACCCGCCGATGCGGTTTACGAAAGTCATGGTTTCTTCACCCCCACCAAAAATATTGCTTGCCTGATGAATGGAGATTCAGTATATTGTCAGATAGGTGAACGGCAGTGGGAAAAAGGCTGTAATGACATCTGGGCAATTGAGCTAAACAGTAGCGGAGTAAATCAACATTGCGATCCTGGTAACGGAACCGATCCGCAAGTAGAAGCCAGTTATGGCACCACCTATTACAATGGCGACTACGCCTGTGAAGTCGGTCAATACACTGGCGTGGACTGTTGGAACTCAAAGACTGGTCGGGGTTTCACTATGCGTCAAGCCGAGCGCACTACCTACTAAGTTAGCTGAGGGCGCAAAGGAGGCGCTGAGGCGGAGCTGCCCCCCACCACGTTAGACGGACAATCCTGACTAATACTTACGGGACGTTACCTACTGTTCCTTTACGGTTTTAGCTGCGGATTTCTTGGCGGTAGCCCGTTTCGCGGTAGTTTTCTTGGCTGCAGTTTTCTTCGTAGTTTTCTTGGTGGTTTTGCGAGTCCCGCGTTTTTTAGCCGGTCCTTTCGCCCGCTTATCAGCTAGCAGCGTATAGGCCTGTTCAGCGTCAATATCTTCAATAGTGCTCGAACGCGGAACCGTCACATTGGTAGTGCCGTCCGTAATATAGGGACCAAAACGCCCGTCCTTAATCACTACCGGTTTGCCGGAGACTGGATCGGTTCCCAGTTCCTTTAACGGCGGTTTTGCAGTGCGAGCGCGCCGGGTCTTTGGTTGAGCGTAAATCTCTAAGGCTTGCTCGAGCGTGATTGAGAAAATCTGGTCTTCGGTTTCTAGCGAGCGCGAATCCGTCCCTTTCTTCAAATATGGGCCGTACCTGCCGTTTTGCGCAGTAATTTCGGTTTCGCTTTCGGGATCTTTGCCCACGATTCGCGGCAACGAAAGTAATTTCAAGGCATCATCTAGACCGACGCTCTCAATTGACATGGTTTTAAATAGGGAGGCGGTACGAGGTTTGGCACTCTTGGGGGCGTCCTCGGGTAATACCTCGGTAAAGTAGGGACCGTAGCGCCCGTTCTTTACTAAAATAACGTTCCCATTTTCGGGATCTTTACCCAGTTCCCGACCGGTATCTGCCGAAATCGTAAACAGTTCTGAAACTTTTTCGGCATTTAACTCGTCGGGGGCTAAATCCTCGGGGACTGAGGCGCGCTTGCCTTCTGCGTCCTCTAAATAGGGACCGTATCGTCCTACCCGCACGTTTATCCCTTTAAGTACCTGAATAGAGTTCAGGTCGCGGGCATCAATGTCCCCTAGACCTTCGACCGTATCTTTAAGACCACGTGCCCAAAATTCTCCGGAAGCGCCACCTCCAAAATAAAAGTGTGCCAATAGTTCTTTTCCGTCCCGTTCGCCGGCGGCTATCTGATCCAGGTAGCCCTCCATGGTGGCGGTGAAATCGTAGTCTACGAGGGAAGCGAGATTTTCTTCCAGGAGACGCACTACCGCGAATGCTTGCCAAGAGGGAATCAGGGCTTGCCCGGCGCGGCGCACATACCCGCGTTCAATAATTACCCCGATAGTCGAGGCATAGGTGGAGGGTCGCCCTACTCCGTTTTCTTCTAAGGTTTTCACCAAGGATGCTTCGGTATACCGTGGAGGCGGGCTGGTCACATGCGCTGCTTTTTCCCTGTCTACCTCGTTAAACGCTAGTTCTTGTCCCTCGCTTAGTTTGGGCAGAGCTGTGGAAGTGTCGCTGCTAGCGTAGCGGGATTTGTCTTTACCTTCTTCATAGGCGGCCAGGAAACCCCGGAAAGTAATCACGGTTCCCGAGGCGGTAAACACCAGTTCGTGAGGGGTGTTCTCTAAATTAATATGGGCGCTTACCCTAACTGTATCGGTAGTCCCGCTCGCATCATTCATTTGCGAGGCTAAGGTGCGTTTCCAAATCAGTTCGTAGAGGGCAGCTTGCTGGTCACTGAGCAAGGAACGCACCTGTTCAGGGGTGCGGAAATTATCTCCAGCGGGGCGAATCGCTTCATGGGCTTCTTGCGCCCCTTTGGCTTTTTTCGCATAAAAACGGGGTTTTTCGGGGATAGCGTCAGTGCCATAGAGGTTCTTTGCCTGACGGCGAGCAGCCGAGATTGCCTGGCTTGAAAGCGCCGTCGAGTCGGTACGCATATAGGTGATAAAACCGTTTTCGTAAAGATATTGCGCAACCGCCATGGTTTGCCGCGACGACATCCTTAGTTTTCGTCCGGCTTCTTGTTGGAGTGTAGAGGTAGTAAAGGGGGGTGCAGGACGTCGCGTATAGGGCTTTGATTCGATAGAAGTTACCTGGCAGGTGGGTTTTTGTTCTAAAGCCGCACAGAGTTTTTCCCACAGTGCCTGGTCCATCACCGTGGCTTGGCGTTTTAATTGTCCGTGGTCATCAAAGTCGCGTCCTAGTGCGAAGCGTACCCCATCCATTTCGAGGGCGCGGGCAGAAAAATCTTCCCCATTGGCGCTAAAAGTGGCGGTTAAATCGTAATAGTTGGCGGGTATAAAGGCGATGCGTTCGCGTTCGCGTTGTACTACCAGGCGGGTTGCTACCGACTGTACCCTGCCAGCGGATAGGTGGCGGGCAACTTTTCTCCATAGAATTGGGGATACTTCGTAGCCATATAGACGGTCTAGAATCCGGCGAGTTTCCTGAGCGGATACTAAATCGGTGTCAATATCGCGGGTGTTTTCGAGGGCGCGTTCAATAGCTTCTTGGGTTATCTCATGGAAAACCATTCTTTTTACTGGAATCTTGGGTTTAAGTACTTCCAGCAGATGCCAGGCAATCGCTTCTCCTTCGCGGTCTTCATCGGTTGCGAGGTAGAGTTCTTCAGCTTTCGCTAAATCTTTACGTAGGGTGGCTACCGTTTTCTTTTTGTCAGGATTAACCACATAGTAGGGCTGGAAGTTGTCATCTACATCAACCGCGAACTTCTTGTAACCGGTTTGTTTGAGTTTGTCTGGTAGGGCAGACGGTTGTGGCAAGTCCCTAATATGCCCCACTGAGGCTTCTACCTGGTAGTCAGCACCTAGGTATCCGCTAATAGTGCGAGCTTTAGCTGGAGATTCTACGATTACCAGTTTTTTAGCGCTCAAAGCTGCCACTTCCTTTTGGTTAATAACTCACCTTTATACCTTATATATACATTGCTTATGCCGAGGGGAAGCAAATGGTGTTTATGAGCGTGTCCATTTCTGGTAGC
This sequence comes from Varibaculum sp., assembly GCF_008661855.1. Lineage (NCBI taxonomy): Bacteria > Bacillati > Actinomycetota > Actinomycetes > Actinomycetales > Actinomycetaceae > Varibaculum > Varibaculum sp. The sequence goes on along the minus strand of NZ_RPZY01000002.1, from coordinate 24,220 downwards.
TAGTTTCGAGGTAAACATCATTTAACCAGCTAAGTTAGCGCCTTGTTAGCTCGTAGATGGAAAGAATTTCATAAAAGGAGCGAAAGATGAAAATAACTAAATGTTGTGAGGGCTTAACTGGTTAAGCCGTTTAGGTGAGTATGTACTCATGTGAGGAAGTTGTAGGGGTGGGACGACTGAGTTTCATTTAATTTAAGATGAGAGAATTGAAGATTACCGCTTATTTACGCAGGTGGCTACGTTTTTAGCATTAAAATCTTCATTAAACTATTCAAATGGTTAAAATTCGATATGACGGACTTCACAATATATCCCCAAGGTGCTGAAAAACCTGAAATTATCTGAAAACATTCTAATATTGCAGGTCAAACCTACTTTATGGTTGGTAAGTTTTCGCAAATAGTCCCTACCGGGTGTAAAACTTTCATTTTCAAACATTTTCGCTTTAAAGCATGTGCGTTTTCATGGATAATAGTTAATGAACGAAGCAAAGGAAGCGACGTTCACGGGAATCAAAGGATTTGATTTCCAAACCAGGAAAACGCAGAGAATGGATCTACGATGAAAACGTGGAAAGAGCACGCCAAGACTTTGGCCGTTGGTGTTCTAGTCGCCGGAGTAGTTGCCGCCGGGGTAAACCTAGCTGACGCAGCTACCTTTTTCACCGCAACCTCTACCACCGGTTCTGCCGTAGCCACTTCGAATGCGATTAATACCAACAACCGGGAAGAGGTTCGCGCCCGTTACCTCAGCGATATTGCCGATACCAACTACCCGGAAAGCCCCAATAATGGTGCCGACTCCAAGAATTGCCGGGCGGGGGTTGCTAATCCCACTACTGCCAACTCGGTAGCTCGCGCCCTAAACTATTTCCGGGGTTTAAATGGAGCCGAAGCGGTCAAAATGGATATGACTTCCGGACTGCAAGATTACACTCAGCAAGCCGCCCTTAATATGGCTGCCAATGGTCGCCTAACCCACTCGGTACAGAAAAACTCCAAATGCTACAGCCTTAAAGCTCAAACCGGAGCCTATATCTCTAATCTTTCTGATAGTGCCGGCCAGACTCCTGCTGAACAGATTCTTTGGTACTTCATTGATCCCTCCAACCTAGGTGCTTCCACTATGACCAAGGTTGGCTCTAATGACCGTCTCGGACACCGCATTGCCCTAATGGATCCCACTTTGGCTACCAGCTCCTACGGGAACGTTGATGGTTACAACGCGATAGTAGTTTCCGGAAATCACCTGGTAAGCACCCCTGATTTCAATAACAAACAAATCGCGAATGATAAAGCCTACAAGCCCGAAATTATGACTTGGCCTTCGGCTGGTTACTTCCCCTACCAACTACTGACCACCAATCGTGACGACCGTGATGATGTGGAACGTTGGAGCATTTCTTTCCGGGGTGAAAGCAAGTTTGACCGTCCTGACCTCTCTCAGGCTCGGGTACGGGTTACCGGTCCTAATGGCGCGGAAGTTCCGATTACCGTCCTCAGCAATGACCAAAACGGGAAAGGCCCGGGCACTTGGAACTACTACAACACCCTCCTAATCAAGATGGCGAAGATTACCGATCTTCCGGTGGGAACTGATGGCTCGCGTGACTACACGGTCAGCGTTTCCGGGATTAAGGGCGCAACTCGCAGCTCTTACACCTATACGGTAAAACTGTTCGACCCGATGATTTCCTCAACTCGCATGGCTCCGCAAATCAAGGTCTACGCTGCTCCCCGGGTTGCTCAGGGTGGATATTCCGAGCCGGCAAAGCTCGCGGTGCAGGGCTCTACCGGAATGAAATACCAGTGGCAGCGTTCCAAAGATGCCGGCAAGACCTGGGAGGACGTGAAAGACAAGTTCCGTATTCCCGACAGCCACACTTTCTATGGCACCGCAAATGATTTGGACTACGCTCCCGGTGCTCGCACCGAAGATAAATGGGGACTGCTGCGGTCTGCTCCGATTGCGAACCGTGCCGAGGCTGAGTCCTTACGCTTCCGCCTGAAGGTGACTAACCCGGTTGGAACTTCGATTTCTGAACCGATGAAGCTGGAATACTACGGATTCGATGAAGACAAGGTAATCCGCCAGGGTGACAAGCTGATTGCAAAGGTTAGCTTGCAGGGAAACAGCGACTCGGTGGCACGCCACAGTGATGTTATTTGGAAAGATCAGAACGATCAGAAAGTTGGAACTGGGGACACTTTGACTCTTACTCCCGAGATGAAGGGCAAGAAGATTCGTCCCACCGTTCAGTTCTGGCTCACTTCGTTCATGTCAGCTTCGCTTTACGAGTTGAAGCTACCTGCCTACTCCGTTGGGTAACTTGCGTTTTCTTAACCTAACGGTCCCGAGAGGAACCGCGTCCTTAGGGACGAGGACCTGGTTCCTCAACAATCTGTGAACCCAGTCGTTACCCAGTGATTGGCTTCAAAAATAAATAAATAGATTATTCTGGCTCCTAGGACGTTCCCAGTCTAGGAGCCAGAATAATTTAAGCAATATCCGGGCTTTAGATAAACGCTATTTGCAGCCTACTAAATAGTGATTTTCTTCTCTCAGATAATGACAGTATTTCCCGCTTTTAGCTGGACTTTTAGTGTCAAAAGATGGGAAGATTATAGAGAAGTTAAAAGTATGGTTAGCGCCTTAGTGCTAACTCGAAAACCTGGCGTGTTTGGCGCCGATAAATAACTCATTTAAGGGGAATCTCATGGCACAAAAACGGGTTACTAAACTAGCGGTGGCAGCCGGAACCGGTATTGCTCTAGTAGCTCCAGCAGGGGCGGCGTTCGGGATTAATACTGACAATCAAGTCAATAAAGTAAATATGCCTACTTCGCTTACCCAGTGCCGTGCCTCAGTTGATGTTTCGGCAGTTAATAAAGCATACGAGGAATTTAAACGGGCTCAACAGGAAGCTGATAGTGCCGCCGCCGAGTTAGCGACCGCTAAAGCAAAACCGGAAATATCCAAGCCCTTAAATGAATACCTAGCTGCACAGGCTGCTTTACAGAATGCGAAAGCAAAACAGGAGGGCGCTCGAAAAGCTGCGACCAAAGCCCACGAACAGCTACAAGCTAATACTCTGGCTGCTTTAAACAACGCGGTTTCTCAGCTGCAGCAAGCTGAAGATAACTTAGCTAAAGCAAAACAGCAAGCAGAAAAAGCAAGTGAAACCCTAAAAGCTGCCGAGGCAAATAAAACGGCAGCCGAGGAAGCTAGCGCTAAAGCCCAGGCCGCCGCTCCGGGAGCTGAAGCGGTAGCTGAAGCTAAGAAAGCTGCCGATGAGGCCGCCAAGGCTCTGGATGAGGCGCAAGAAAAAGCCAATCAGGCTAAATCTGAACTAGATGAAGTCACCAAGGCTGCAGACCAGGCAAAACAGAATGTAAAGCAGGCTGAAAGCGCCAAGCAAGACGCAGATCAAAAAGCTCAAGACGCTGCAGATAAGGTAAAAGATAAAAAAGAGGCCTTAGCTGACGCGCAGCAGAAACTGAAGAACGTTAAAGATGTTCTGAAAAACGACAAAGCGCTGCAGGAAGCACAAGATAAGGTCGATGCGGCTCAGCAGGAACTTAAGGCTGCAACTACTACTAAGGACGCGACAGCTAAAGATTTGGCTGCCGCCAAAGAGGTACTAAAACAAAAGCAAGCGGAAGCAGCGGAAAAAGACAAGGCAGAAAAGCAAGCTAATCAAGTCTTTGAAGATGCAAAGACTGAGCTACGTAAGTTAAATCAGGCACAGTTGGAAAAGCAGGCCGCCTATGAGGAAGCCGTCAAGGCGCAAAAAGAGGCTGAAACCAATAAGGATAACGCGCAAAATGCCTTAAATGAACAGCAGCCCAAATGCGACGCTGCCAATAAAAAGCTAGATGACGCAAAGAAAGCCAAGGAAGCAGCTGACGCGGCAGTTGCAGAAGCGCAAAAAGCAGTTCAAGCAGCCAAAGATGCCCTAGCAGCCTCCAAATCCAAAGCTCAGGAGCAGTGGAACCTAGGTTCTGTTGGATACTTCCAATCGCATGGTTCTACCGCGGCATTGGAGGTATTTACTAAAGAGCGTACGGCGAGCGATGGCACCTCCTACCTAGACCCAACCCGTAATGCCGGTGAAAACGATGCCCGCAGCTTGGAGAATATGAAAATTTCGATAGAGCAACTCGCGACTATCAATGAGAAACGCCAGAAAGATGGCGGAATTGACGGGCGAAAACTATCTATCCTGCAGGTAGACGATTTTGTGATGGCAGTTGCACAAGCTAACGCTAACTGGTCGCAAGCAAAGATTGGGCACGCTACTGCGATTCAACCTCCCTACGAGAACCTCTCTTGGGGTACTAGAACTGCAGCGCAAGCACTTCAAGGATGGTGGGATGAAGAGAAGGAACTTTTCGACGATTTACGTGCGAAGGGGTACAAAACCAGAACGGACATGGATAAGGCGCTTGCACCTAAAGGTAAATCGGTTGGTCACTACACGAACCTGGTTGATGATTTAATGTGGGGATATTCGTGGAGTCCGGAAGAACGAAAAGTAATGGGTTACGCTTTTCGCCCTTCAAGCTCGCGATACAGGTACGTACAATCTCTTGATTTAAGCTCGGAAATTACAGGTAAAGCTTATTCTGTGGAGGAATGGAATATCAAAAGGACTTCATGAAGTATTACAACGGATTGAAGGACGCCAAGGAGAATGGTTCTCAAGAAGCTCGCGATGCGCTGGCTAAAGCTGAGGCAAACGCGGGTTTGCAAGAAAAACTAGCCAAGCAAGCTGAAGTCGAACAAAAATTGCAAGAGGCGATAGCCGCCTCTGAGGCAGAAGCAAAGAAATGCGAGGCCTGTAAAGCGAAACTTGAGGCTGCTAAAGAAGCACTCAAGAAAGCTGAGGAAGCTGCCACATCTGCAAAGCAAGACCTAGAAGCCGCTAAGGCTGCTGCTAAAGCTCAAAACGGTGTAGTTGAAAACAAACGCACGGAACTGCTAAACGCGGAAAAGGCTAAAGCGGCAGCAGATGAAGCAGTCACCCAGGCACAAGAGGAAGTTAATACTAAGCGGCAAGCCGCTGATGAGGCGCAAAAGAAAGTAGATGAAAAGCAAAAGGCTTTAGATGCGGCTAAAGAGAACTATGAAGCGGTAAAAGCCACCAAGGCTGACGCTACGAAACAGCTGGATGAGGCAGAAAATGCAGTAAAGCAGGCAGAAGCTGACCTGAAGGCTGCTGAATCCGAAAAAGCTAAAACCGATGCGGTAGTAACCGATGCCGACACCAAGCTAAACGAAGCGAAGCAGAAAGCTGCCGAGGCCGAAACCCAGGCACAAAATGCGCAGAAAGCTAAAGACACCGCTGATCAAAAAGCAGCGGACGCCAAGACGACAAACGAGGCGGCAGCCAAGGATTACGCAGACAAAGCCGCCGCCCAAAAGGCTGCGGATGACGCCAAGTCTAATGTCGAAGCCGCAGATAAAGCGGTAACCGATGCGAATACGGCGAAAGAAGAAGTGGAGAAAGCAGCACAGGACGCTGAGGCGGCAAAAGATACTGCCCAGAAAGCTAAAGATCAGGCTGTGGTAGATAACGAAGCCGTACAGAAAGTACCCGACCTCGATGCCTGGGTCAAGCAGCAAACCGCCCCCAAGCCGGCTCCGGCCCCGATGCCAGTAGCAGCGCTACGCGCGCCCACAACTATTAAGGTTAGTGCCGAAAGCCAGCAGGCTATCGCTGAGGTAATGGCGCAATATCAGCGCTATTTAGAGGCTGCACAAGCTGTAAACACCCCTGCCGAACAGGTTGAAAAACTAAAAGCAGAATATGAAGCAGCCCTAGCGCAGTTAGAACCGCTAGAAAACGCGGTCAAATCGGCGAATTCCAAGCTAATAGACACTAAAGCAACCTACGAGAAACTATATAAGGAATGTACGGCACCCCTACCGGGACAGAAAGGAAAACCAGCAGCTAGCGCTAGCGCACAGGCTAAACAACTGCCAAGAACCGGGGCAGCAGATTTATCAACCGTGCTAGGACTATCAACCATTACTGCCGGTGCTGGCATCTATTTGCTCGCTAGGCGGCGCCAAGCAAAGCACTGCTAAAAGAAAACGTGAAATCAACTAAAAAATAGGGTTAATGCTCTAAAACGTAAGGGGTGGGGGAACGCCGAAATCGGCGTTCCCCCACCCCTTACGTTAAACAAGAACTGTCAATCGGGTTTGGGTTTATAGAGCCAAATAGGCGCAATAAACCCAAACCCGCGGTTAATATCCAAACCGTTCAGGTAAATAATAAAAATCAGGGTAAATACCCAAGACTTAAGCAAATAGCAAAAATTAAGGATTAGCACCTAAAAATCTATAACTAAAAAATCGTGGGGGGCAGGCACAATGCCTGCCCCCCCACAACTTTGAGAGGAATCTAAATCCTATAACGCTCTATTCAGGCAACCGATTCTGAGTAGCAGCAGAGAAGTTATGCTGACCACCAGGGCGAATCCTGACCGGCATAATCGAACCTGCTGGAGGAGCGGTACGCGGAGGAACGCGAACCGTAACCTGAGCCAGGCGCGGCTTGTCATCAGTGCGCAGACTGGGATCATGACCAGCCAGCGTTCCATAAACGTAAGCATCAGAACCTAGTTCTTCCACATGGGTAACCTTAATTGGAATGCTATGAGCCATATCCTGACCGTCAGCTTGAACATCCAAAGCCTCAGGGCGGAAACCAATAATGATTTCCCCATTATCTTCAGGAGTCATCGCATCTAGCGTAGCCTGGCTGAGCGGAATGCGAGCATCACCAAGGACAGCCACTCCGTTATCAACCCGGAAAGTACCGATATTCATAGCCGGTGAACCAATGAAGGCCGCCACGAAAGCATTACCTGGGCGATCATAAAGCTCCTCAGGGGTACCAACCTGCTGCAAAACACCACCAGCGATAACCGCAATCCGGTCACCCATAGTCAGAGCCTCAGTCTGGTCGTGAGTAACGTAAAGAGTAGTAACCCCTAAAGTGCGCTGCAACTGGGCAATCTGGGTACGGGTTTGTACACGCAGCTTCGCATCCAAGTTCGACAGCGGTTCATCCATCAAGAACACCTGGGGTTTACGCACAATCGCGCGCCCCATCGCTACCCGCTGACGCTGACCACCAGAAAGAGCCTTCGGTTTACGATCCAAATATTCGGTCAAATCAAGAGTCGCGGCAGCCTGTTCAACCCGCTTATCGATTTCTGCCTGCGGAACCTTAGCGATCTTGAGGGCGAAACCCATGTTTTGACGCACCGTCATGTGCGGGTAAAGCGCATAGTTCTGGAAAACCATGGCGATATCGCGATCCTTGGGAGCCATATCGGTGACATCGTTATCGCCGATATAAATCTTGCCGGAATTAACATCCTCTAGCCCGGCTAGCATCCGCAAAGAAGTGGACTTTCCGCAACCAGAAGGACCAACCAAAACTAGAAACTCGCCATCAGCAATTTCCAGATTCAACCTGTCTACAGCTGGATGATCTGAACCGGGGTAAACCCGAGTAACGGAATCAAAAACTATTCTTGCCATATTAATATCTCTCCTCCACGGGCAGGTACGTGCCCGACGATCCGAGTGGAGTGCCTCATGTAACTGTTCAGCCGACGCCAGCGTCCACCAAACGTGTCACCAGTGACACAGGTGCAGGTAGCACCTGTCCTTAAGTTTGCCACAAATATGTGTTCACTGCTACAAACCTGCCCGAAAGTGGCGGTAATCTCTTTTAAAAACTTATAGCCCCTTAAAACCCCTATCATCAAAGGGAAACCGAAACCAGAAAAACCGAGGCAAAGAAAAATCCCCGAGGACGTCCTCGGGGATTAATCAAAAAGAAAAGCTACTATTTGCCCTGGTTAGCTACAGCCGCAATCTTTGCCTGCGCATCCGGATCCAGGTAAGTGCCACCCTTTTTCACGGGCTGGAGATTCTCATCCAACTCGTAGTAAAGCGGAATCCCAGTAGGGATATTAAGCTCAGAGATATCCTCGTCACTAATCTGATCCAGGTGCTTAACAATCGCACGCAGCGAATTGCCATGTGCGGCAACCATAACCGTCTTACCGCTCTTTAGCTCGGGGACAATCGCTTCCTCCCAATAGGGAAGTAGGCGCTCTAGTACCTGCTCTAGGCATTCAGTACGCGGAATCGGTTCCCCGCAGTAGCGTGGATCTTGATCTTGGGAAAACTCGGAACCTAGTTCGATTTCCGGAGGCGGAGTGGAGTAGGAACGACGCCACAGCATGAACTGTTCATCGCCGTATTCGTCCCGGATAGCTTTCTTGTCTTTGCCCTGTAAAGCGCCATAGTGGCGTTCATTCAAACGCCAGCTGCGCTGAACCGGAATCCAGTGACGATCAGCCGCATCCAAAGAAAGATTAGCGGTCATAATCGCCCGGCGTAGTAAAGAAGTGAAAACAACATCTGGCAAAATGTTTTCTTGCTTCATCAGTTCGCCACCATGAACAGCTTCCTGGCGTCCCTGATCAGAGAGGGGAACATCTACCCAACCGGTGAAAAGATTCTTTGCATTCCATTCGCTTTGCCCATGACGGAGCAGTATCAGTTTGTAAGTCATATCCTTAGTCTTTCATTTTTTGGTTCAAGGCGCACGGGGTGAAAGTCCCGAAACTATTGCAAATGGGTACGGTAATAGGCTGAGCGTATCTTGGCTGAGATACGTCCTTTCTCGGATACCTCGATATTTTGTTCCTTCGCCCAATCACGAATCTTGGCGGCATCAGAAGCTGGACGCTTATCGGTTCCCGCTATCCGGCGTCCACCTACCCGTCGTCCCGCCTGAACCCACGGATTTAAAGCTTCCCGAAGTTTATTGGCGTTTTCTGTAGATAAATCGATTTCATAATCAATACCATCCAGACCGAACTTTATGGTTTCATCACCAAGTTCACCGTTAATATCATCAATAAGAACTATTCTAGTTTTCCGTGCCATAAGGTTTTCTTCCCCCATTTGATTGATTAATGATGTTTTTCTGATGTTTCTAATAGCAATAATTCTACTTAGTTACTTGTAGTTTAAACCAACATATCTGTTGGTGGAAAGTATTTCTATAAAATTTCCCTGATTGCTAACCGGAAAAAATATAGAGAAAAAATCGTCAAGAAAATAGGGTTTTACTAAGGTAAATAATCCTTTTATATTTCAGCAACTAAGCGTCCTCTACCGTAATTGAGCGTGCTGCTTCCTTTGCTCGGTTCAGTGCCTGAGGAATATCGTTCCCACGGGCTAAAGCTACTCCCATTCTGCGACCGGGACGGCAATCAGGTTTACCAAATAGGCGAATATCTACTTCCGGTAGGGAAAGAGCCTTTGCTAGACCTCGGTAAACCGGTGCCGAACTTTGAGTGGTGCCGCTAATAACCGCGGAGGCTCCGGGAGTGCGCAGACGGGTATCGACTGGCAGACCTAAAATAGCGCGGGCATGAAGCTCAAACTCTGAGAGGTATCCGGTGAGCATGGTGACCATTCCGGTGTCATGAGGACGCGGCGACACCTCAGAAAATAGGACTTCATCACCACAAATAAACAGTTCCACCCCGAACAGGCCGCGTCCTCCCAGAGCAGAAGTGACTTTTTCAGCAATGTCTTGCGCTTTGCTCAATACTTCACTGTCCATAGGGGCTGGTTGCCAAGACTCTTGGTAATCCCCGTGCTCTTGGCGATGTCCAATTGGCTGACAAAAACTGGTGACTGTCTGACCGGTTTGAGCATCCAAGGAACGTACCGTTAGCAGGGTGATTTCATAGTCAAAATCAACCAGTTGCTCCACTATTACTCGACCTTGACTGTCTCCGCGTCCACCCTCTAGGGCGTAATTCCAGGCGGAATCGATTTCTTCCGGGCTTTTTATTAAGGATTGTCCTTTTCCAGAGGAGGACATTACCGGTTTTACAATGCAGGGCAGACCAATTTTCTCTACCGCTTGGCGCATTTGTTCTTTACCGGTAGCAAAAAGATAGCGGGAAGTTGGTATCCCCAGTTTTTCGGCGGTAAGCCGCCGGATACCCTCCCTATCCATGGTGAGACGGGTGGCGTGAGCGGTGGGGATGACTGTTACCTGACTGGAAGCGGCAATTTTTTCGAGAGTCTCGGTAGCAATTGCCTCAATCTCGGGAACGATAAAGTGGGGACGGATTTTTTTAACCAATATGGCGACCTGCTCACCGTTAGTCATATCGAGGGTATGCGAATAGTGTGCTACCTGCTGGGCGGGAGCATTTTGGTAACGGTCAGCAGCGTGAACCTCTACCCCGATACGCATGAATGCGATTGCTAGCTCTTTGCCTAACTCTCCTGAGCCGAGTAACAGTACTCGTAAAGCAGATTTTGATAGGGGAGTTCCAAAAGTAGTTGGCGTGAGCATGAGAACCCTTTCTTAGAAACAAAACCCGCCGAAGTATGGAGGGATTTGAATACTACTTTACGGTGTCTTTAGTGAGGGAAGCAACCAAAATCTGAGTTGGGGGAAAGTGGGGTCTACTTGTACAATAGAGCTTGTCTTTACGACAGGCGCCTGTAGCTCAGTTGGTAGAGCAACGGACTTTTAATCCGTGGGTCCAGGGTTCGATCCCCTGCGGGCGTACTAAATTATTTAAGCCCGGCCTTGCGCCGGGCTTAAATAATTTTGAGTCCCTGGGATCGAACCCGTGAGGGCTGGCGCGGGAAGGTAGCGAACGCGGGCTGAGCGTTCGCCCGCGCCAGTGGTTTTCGGAGGCTGTGCTCCGAAAACCGTTGCTGGTGCGTAGCACCGCCGATCCCCTGCGGGCGTACAACGAGGAGTCCGAACGGTGAAAAAAGCCTTCGGGCTTTTTTCATTAGTGAGGAGGACGAAGTTGTGTGTAATCCTGAACGGGGTTACTGGTACAACGAGGAGTCCGAACGGTGACTCAAAGACCAAACCAATCTATTCGCAAACCTGGAAAACCCAATGAGCTTTGCTAGGAAACGGAAATCTCTGAAATTGTGGCTCTATTGTTGCCAGTGTTATCTACCGGCAGTTCTGGGAACCATAAAATCAGGGCATGAGCGTTAGTCGCAGGATTAAGCTTCAAAGTGACCGTATCAGCAAAAGAACCGGTAGTAAGCACCTTGCCATCCCGGGGAAGTCCCGAATCAGGCAGAGAACGTACCTCAATCTTTCCGCCCTGAGCCTTAGTTTTTAACCTAATCTCGGAAATAGTAGCTTTATCTTTAAAAGTAACAACCACCCCAAAACCATTCCGGTCGCCTAGTTTCGGGTTACGGAAGAACCGAGAACGCCACCAAGAATCCTCCTTGCCGTCAATCATCCGGTCGGCAAGCTCTGGGTGTTCAGTGTCATTACCCTCGGCATCTATAGAAGAAACCCCGGCAATCTCCGCCGGTTTTGCTGCCGTCACTGTAGAGGACTGCTTTTGAGATTGAGAGTGCGAAGGAGAAGGCTTAGCTACCGGAGGGTTATGCTGAGGCCAATAAATCAGCACTAAAACCGAGATTACTAGCAGCGCCGCCATGCCAACAAGGCTAGAGGCAACTACTCGTCGAGTAGCATTTACCGGCTCTAAATCTCTTGGAGACAGCTTGGAAAGCCGCTTTTCGCGCCTTTGCTGTCGCTGCTGTTCTCGCTGCTGGGTACGGGCAGCCCGCTGCTTATCGCGCTGCATCTTCCTAGCGAGTTTCGCTTTCTGCTTTTCAATCTGGTGCGGATTCTTAGAACTAGCAGCAACTTTTTCTCCCGCCATTTCGTCCTTAGAAACGGATTGCTCCTCAAAAGGGGTAGATGGCAAAACCGTAGCAGCCAGCGTAGGGATTTGCCCTGCCGGTTTATCGCCACCACTTAAACGATCCAAAAAGTTCGGAGGAGTAGCCATATCCGACAATGAATCATCTTTGCTGACCGCTTGCGGAATCCAAGCCCCCGAGCCAGCCTGCTCTTCCTCGGGATTAAGGTTCATTTCCTGCATTTCGGCCAGCGGAATCGCCTGGGTTTCAGCCGGTTCAACAAAAGGATGATTACGCCTATCCGGGATTTTAGCTGCCGGGGGTAACACTGGTTTTATGACCCGCTCGACAGGGGCACCTTCCATTGCTAACGGTTTCTTACTGGGTTTTTCAGGGGTTTTCTCCATCGGGGAATCATCCTTTTTTAACCATTGCGCGACCGGCTCTAGGTCAGCTTGCCCCAGTTGCTCCCAGATAGCCTGGCACAGACGCGCTGAAGGTATCGCCACCCCGGCGAGGGCGACCGCATCTAAATCAACATCGCTTCCGTTATGAAAATCAGAGGGCGGAGCCAGTTTTTCGCCATTTTTCGCCTGTTCAAACTGGTCACGTTTACCGCTGCACAGGAAATATAGCAGCTCTAATACTTGCTGACCATCCCGAGTTTGCGCCTCTTTCAAATGAGCAGTAGCGTTCTGGTCAGCCACATCCAAGCGGATAATCACTTGCCCATCTGCACCAACCAAAATATGTGCCGGATCGATTGCTCCATGCGCCAAATCTGCTTGATGTAACTGGGAAAGCCCTTCGCTGACCTGGGAGATTAGAGAATGAATCACCTCGGGAGGCATTCCAGAGGAAACAATTTGACTTAGAGGACGGGCCGGGATTGCCCGCAATAAAACCGCATCCACCGGGTCAGAGCTAATCCAAATAAAGTCTTGCAGACAGGAGGCGTTTACCTGTTGTAGGCGCTGATAATAGCTTCTACTATTTTCCCGTTTACCCTGCAAAACTAGCAGTTCAGCGCTTTGTTCGCCCTCATCAGTAACCGTCCAAACATCCTTTTCTGGTAAGAAATCTCCGTCCAAACGTTGCCCCAGAGTAATCAAACCAAAATCTTCTTGCGAGGGAAAACGCAGATTCATACCGGATTGCAGATTAACGTATCCATCAGCGTTATAGCTCACGGCGCTAACTTTTACCTGGTCATTGCCCACTTTGTCCTCATCTTCTGTAGTTATTTCATCCTCAGGTTCCAGCGGTGATGCCTCAGCAGTATCGCTGTCTAGCGCATTTACATTACCGCCGATAACTGGGGTTTCATCCACTTGTGGTTCTACCTGCCCGGGAGAGTCTTGCCCCGATTTTATCTCGCTGAGCTCGCTTTCGTCTTCACTCAATTTATCGCTATCTTCCAAAACTGCCTCCTGCTGTGCATACGCTAGTATGCGCGGTAAAGGACGAGCACGCCCTAGTTTCTTCCAGACTGGAACCGCCAATAATCCCAGGGCGGGCGAACGCCACGCGAGCAGCAGACCTAAGTAAAGAATCGTCATTACCGTGGTCACTACCATCACCCTGGCGAAAGCCCCCATCATATGGGTAAGCGCTGAATCATGTTCACTGCCGGAAAATGGGCCCCAATAATGCAAAATCAACCAGCCCGCGCAGGCAGATCCCACCGCAGCCAGCATGATTGTCCACAGGGAACGCCAAAGCTGAGAAGTAAACTTTAACGGCAAATGTTTAGTATGCAACAACCAAATAGTTAGAGCTGCTCCCACCAGGTAAGACATTTGGGTACCCACCTCCGCACCTGCAACCCAGTATTTAACCGGTAAGAAAACAACGGTTAAACCACAAACAACCAAAGTGAAGATAGTCATCGGGATTTGCACAAAAAATGTGCTCCGGGCATCAGCGAAAGCCAAAATTAACCTTTGGGATAGGTTAAAAAATCCCAGGAACGGAATCCCAAGCGCCATCACCGCTAATACCTGGGCAAAGGCGCGCACGGAAGCAGTAGCGCTGGTAGGCATAATGAACTGCATAATCGGCACAGCTAAGACCATCATTAACGCTGCACATAGAGCGGTAATCAAACCAACTCCCTGCTGGGTGGCAAGAAACTGGTTACGCAAACGGGAAAGCTGCCCCACCGCCACCATAGCGCTCATCGAGGTAAACATGGCGGTAACTACCGAGGTCACAATCATGGATTGCGGAATCATATATACGGTGAAGGCAGTGTTATAAGCAGTGGTAGTAGCGATAGTAACGTGATTTTTTGAAGCATAACCGTTAGCTGCCGCCGCGATATTAGAAATCGCCAAAAACCCAAGTTGGGCTACACATAACGCAGAAAACGCCCACATAGCGGTGCGAGATACTTCGCCGAGACCGTATCCACGAATCCCCCAGACCGGTCGCATTTTGAATCCCGAGCGACGCAGAGGAATCAATAAAATCAGGGCTTGCACCACGATACCTAAAGTAGATATCCCGGCAAGTAAAGCTATAGGCTCCCCAGTCCAAACGCTGGGATCTTTTGCCCAATCAGTTTCGGTACCTAATACCTGCCAAAAAATAAATATCCCGGCAATGCCCACCACATTGTTTACCACCGGTGCCCACATATATGGGCCAAAAGAACCTTTCGCGTTGAGGAACTGTCCCCACAGCGAATAAAGACCATAAAAGAAAACTTGGGGGAGTGACCAATAAGAAAACGTGATTGCCAGCTGTTTCCACCCCGGATCTAGTTTCGCGGCGAAAAGGGTGATGAAAACAGGTGCTAGGGCGACACAAATAAGAGTAAGCAGCAGCAGCCCGGTAGTGAACAAAGTAAGCAGCCGGTTAATGAACTCGTCAGAATTCTTGCGTTGTAAAGCCCGCACAATTTGAGGCACCAGAACCGCGGAGAGGATAGAGGAGGCAAGCAGATTATAAATAATGTTCGGCAGGTTATTGGCAGCCTGGAATGCATCATTTGCGCCGATAGAACCAATCAGGGCAATAAGTAAAGCTGCCCGCACAAAACCGAGAATCCGTGAAAGCATCGTGCCCGCGAGCATAATCCCAGAGGCACGAGCCACATTTACCTTTTTAATCCCCCGGATTTCACTATCGGGTTTATCTGCTTGTGCGCTCACTCACTCCTCCTCTTCTTGGTTACGTTCCATGCGGGTACCTCGCCGCAAGTTAAGAACCAAACCCACTATGAAAACTGTGGCTGCACTCAAAATGAAACCTAGGAAAATATGATCCTCCCAGCCACTACGAATGCGCAGGTTAATCTGTTGTTGCTTGCCGAGTACCAGGTTACCGTCCTCAGATAGAATCTCCACGTTAGCGCTGACGTTTCCGTTACGCACCGCAGTTACCGGGATTCTAATATTCTTTGACCCCTTGGGAGCCAGGCTCACCTGCGGAGCCGAATCGGCTCGTAAACGCGCATCGGTCGGATGTAGCTGTAAACGTACCCTCACCTGCACTGGCAGCCGGTTTAACACTTTGATGGGTATTTCACTGCGATCGGAGATGAGATTAATATCCGAGGACGACTGGATTTGGACCGCCCCGGAAATCAGGTCAATCTCTCGGCTGGCATTACTGATTGCCTGGGTACGTTCGGCAACCGTCATCGCTCTAGAAGTGGAAAGTAATAGCTGCTGGTAGAGAGGAACACTGATTCGCTGCGGTGAGTCGGTTATTTTATTTAACGAGGGAAGTACCTGGCTGCGTGCCTTATTTATGGCGGTAGTGGCGGGCTGGAAAGAACTACCGCTAACCCCGAGGGAACTGGCAGAGGACGCAGCTAGCCTAGAGGTTTGCGACCTTTTAGGGAAAGAAACCGGGGTAGGGTTCGAGCTGAGTGCCTGAGAAAGGGAAACTGGGTCTACCCAGGGGTCTGAAAGAATTTTAGCTAAACGCTGCTGGGCGGTAGAGCTGGCTAAGGCGGCGTTCGCAAGCGCGATATTAACTAGGCGGGGCTGTGAGGGGCGTTCATTAGCTATTGCCGCCAAGATTGCCCGCGCCAACTGGGTGTCAGTAAAAGCATTTTGACCAGAGGATTTAGTCATTAACGCCGACAGGTCACCATGGTCACCCAGATAGTTACGGGTTTGATTCTCTAAGCGTACTTGTCCTAAGAGATCCGGTTGGTAGTTGTATTTTCCGGTCAGCTCTAACTGGTTTCCGCCGGTAACAAAAACGCAACCGTTCGTAAGACGATTATCGCCTGTTTTACAAATCTTATCGGCGCGATCAACCCAAGTAGGATTCGCTAAGAAAACCGTGCTGGGCTCCAGTAATACCTGTTTCCCCAGCAGCTTCCCAAGCTGCTGATTCCACTGAGCTGACTGGATGAGCGCTCCCTCGTCAAGCTGCACAAAATCAGGAGCCCCCCATAAATCCAACGACAGGCTGGCTCCTTTGCTTTGCGCAACCTTTAGAGCTTCAAGCATGGTTTCATCGAGACTAAGGGGAGGTTTTCTCTCGGGAAGAGGATTAAAACTGCCGGTCAATAGGGGAGAATCACTTTGAAGCAGTGCCGGATCGATTACCCAAGTTATCCCCACCCTAGAGAGGGATTTAACTAAACCAGCGTTATCGCTAACGCTTTTCAAAGGCTTCGCACTGTCACTTTCCTGTTCCCCAGCAGTGGCAGCGCTGCCCGCACCCCCAGTCGCTAACCATTTCGCCATTTCCGGGGAAGAGGCAGAAAGTGGCGCAATCACCGAGAGCTTGGTTTTCGCGCTTAAGTTTTTCCCATCCCCATATAGCAGTAAAGATCTGCCCGCAGTAGCGTCCTCGCTGGTGAGTCGGTTAGCGGTGACGATAGTTTCCACCGCTAAGCTCCCAAATGCGGTTTTAGTAGGTTTAGGGAGGGAGCTAGCGGGAATCTCCACCGTAAAATCTACAGATTTCTTCGCTGGCAACTGTCCTAAAGATTTACTGGTCTTAACCCGCAAAGAACCAAAACCCTTGTCAGAGCTACCTTTAACCCAATCATGAATAGTCTTAGCGTCAGTAGCCAGGCGAGAACTGGTTCTAACTAGCACCCTCACATTATCTATGGCAGCGTCACTAGAGTTAGTGACGCTGCCTTTAACGGTAACTTTTTCCGGAAACCCTTTATCGTCCTCAGAAAAAGTCAAAATATCGGGACTGATAGCAGAGATTGCCACAGAAACTTTTGCCTGCCCCAAATTCTTAGCCATAGCACTAAGGGCGCAGCTCGCTTCCAGGGCAAAAGCAAAAATCAGAGCAGCGAAAGCCAGTGTCAAATAAAACTTTGCCCCCAGGCGTGACCCAGCCACCCTAATCCCCGATTTCCAACAATTCCAGGGCAGTAGCAACCACTCTGCGTTCATTAGGGTAAACCAGAATCTTTGAAACCTCCTCTAAAGGTATCCAAGCGGCAGCTTCAGCTTCTTGATCCGGGTCGTTAGCGACCGTAATCGTGCCCCCGGTTGCCTCTAACAGATAGTGATGCACAACTTTATGAATACGCCTACCCGCGCCAGCAAACCAATAGTCGATAGAAATTAGCGGAGCAACAATCTTGCCTTTAATCCCAGTCTCTTCAAATATTTCCCGCCGAGCAGCCTCCTGGGCAGTCTCGCCCGCCTCTAAATGGCCTTTAGGTAGGCACCACTCGATTTCTCCATTCCGGTTACGCCGAGCAATCAGCGCTACAAAAGCCTGACCTTGCTCAATTTTCAGCATCAAACCACCGGCAGAAGTCTCGTCCACAATTGGTAGCGAGGCAACGCGGCGCGAACCCATGCGTCGGCGGCGGCGATACGAATTGCGAACAGACATATCTTTAATGTTACCTTGCGCTCTTAATAACAACCCAACAACTTGCCACTTGGAACAGGCGCATAATTTCTGGCAATCTGGAAACGATGAAAAGCAATCTTCACCTGGCTAACGAATCAGATAGCGCAGCCCCAGCGAAAGTAACCCTGCCGGAAAACGCAGCGCACGCCCTCGCTAATATGCTGGGAGCGCTCAGTGACCTGCCTGCCCCAATCCACGAACTAGCGGAGCTGTTTACCGCTCGCGGGCAAGAACTATCCCTAGTAGGTGGGCCGGTGCGAGATGCCATGTGTGGCAGGATTCCGCATGATTGGGATTTAGCGACTTCGGCACGACCAGACGAGACCGAACAGATTTTGAAAAACTGGGCGGGAACCGTGTGGACCATGGGGAAAGAATTTGGCACTATCGGTGCTCACAAACACGGATTAAATGTAGAAGTAACCACCTATCGCAGTGATGAATACCAAAGCGATAGCCGCAAACCTGCCGTCCAATTTGGGGATACCTTAGAGGGCGACCTCAGCCGCCGAGATTTCACGGTAAACGCAATGGCGCTGCGCTTGCCGGATTTAACCCTAGTTGATCCCCATCAAGGAATCACCGACCTGGTTAGTGGACAATTACGTACCCCAGTCTCACCCGAGCAGTCCTTTGACGATGACCCTTTGCGGATGATGCGGGCGGCACGTTTCGCTTCCCAACTAGATTTAGATGTAACCATGCCGGTAATGGCAGCCATGGAAAATATGGCTAGCCGCATCGAGATTGTGTCCCCCGAGCGGATACGAGTCGAACTGGAAAAACTAATGCTGGGGGTTAATCCCCGTAAAGGGCTAGAACTCATGGTTTACACCGGTCTGGCGGCACTGGTGCTGCCGGAAGTGGCAAATCTGCGAGCCACTGTCGATGAACACGGTCGCCACAAGGATGTTTATGAACATACCTTGACCGTAGTGGACCAGGCGATAGCCTTAGAGACCGACCCCGAGGGGGAGGTTCCGCGTCCCGATTTTATTTTGCGTTTCGCCGCCCTCATGCATGACGTGGGCAAACCGGCGACCCGCCGTTTTGAAAAAAATGGGACAGTTTCTTTTCACCACCATGAAATCGTGGGAGCGAAACTTACCCGAAAACGGATGCGCGCCCTCCATTTCGATAAACAAACCATCAAGGACGTAACCCAGTTAGTTGCTTTGCACCTGCGGTTTCACGGCTATGGGGAACAGGCTTGGAGTGATTCGGCCGTGCGTCGCTACGTAGCCGATGCCGGATTGATGCTTACCCGCCTACACCGCCTAACCCGCGCCGATTGCACTACCCGGAATCGACGCCGCGCGGCGCGCCTAGAACACGCCTATGATGACCTGGAAAAACGCATCGCCCAGCTGGCCGAAAAAGAAGAACTATCCCGGATTCGCCCCGAACTAGACGGCGAAGAAATCATGCAGCTTTTACAGATAAAACCAGGTCCAGAGGTGGGGAAAGCCTATAAATACCTGTTGAACTTGCGTCTAGAAGAGGGCGAGATTGGCAAAGAGGCGGCGCGCGAACATCTGCTGGACTGGTGGAATAGCCTTTCCGATTAACAGAGCCTTTTTGAGAAAAAGATTGTCTCTGCTCACCAGATTGCAGCTGATTAAAGGAGCGGAAATCCGCAACCGATTTTCGGATTCCATCTCCCACAACTACCGCAGCGCCAATCTAGATAAGTTCGGTAAGCTAAACACATGAATGCCGCCACGCCCTATCCAGGTTTCTTTATCTCCTTTGAAGGAGGGGACTATACCGGGAAATCTACTCAGGTAAAACTGCTGATGCAGGCGTTGGCGGCGCGCGGTGCAGCAGCTATAACCACCTTTGAACCCGGAGGAACCAGCCTGGGGCAAAGGTTACGCCGGGAAGTCATGCACGGAGAGGACATCGACCCCTACACCGAGGCGCTGCTATACGCCGCCGACCGGGCTTGGCACGCACAGACGATAATCAAACCGCATCTGCTCGCGGGCGAAGTGGTAGTTTCTGACCGCTACCTGGATTCTTCACTCGCCTATCAGGGAATAGGACGAGGTTTAGGATTAGAAAAAATTGAAGAAATCTCCCTGTGGGCAACCGGTAATCTGCTTCCCGACCTGACCATTTTACTTGATGGGGATCCGCAGGTTTTAAGGGCGCGCAGTTTGGGAAATCCCGACCGAATGGAAGCGGCTCCTCTGGATTTCCATCAAGCAGTGCGGCAAGCATTCTTGCAGATAGCTGCGCGTGATAAGCAGCGAATAAAAGTGCTAGACGCTACCGGTGGGATAGCTAAAATCCATCAGCAAGTTTTGGATTTAGTCAGTGCGGCATTTGCCAAACGGATTATTGGAGGAAAAACTGCTGGTCAGGATAGTGGGGTGCTGACTGGCGATGCGGGTGCGGTATTCTCAGGCGCTGCGGGTGACGGCCAGGACACCTCGGCGAGTGCTGATAATAACTTAGGGTTGCGGCAGTTATGAGCGTTTGGGAGGACATTGTTGGTCAAAAGGGAGCGGTCGGGATTTTCCAGGCGGCAGCCGTTTCGGCGCGCGAGCTAAGACAAACCGATAAAGATGGAGGCGACAGCGGTTCTCTAGCCAGGAAAATGTCGCAAGCCTGGCTAATTACCGGCCCGCCCGGTGCGGGGCGTTCGGTGGCGGCGCTTGCTTTTGCGGCAGCGCTGCAATGCGAAGATTCGCAAATAGCAGGGTGTGGCTGTTGCCCTGGATGTCAGCGCGTCCTCAAAAATACCCATCCAGACGTGAAAGTGGTTACCACTGAGCGACTGATTATAAAAATGGAGGAGATAGCTTCCCTGGTCACCTTGGCGCAGCAAGCTCCCGCTGGAGGAAAATGGCGGGTTATTTTGCTGGAGGACGCAGATCGAATGGTAGAGCGCACCTCTAATTTGCTGCTGAAAGCAATAGAGGAGCCACCACCGCGCACGGTGTGGTTGCTGTGTACCACTCAACCTGGCGACGTGTTACCTACCATTCGTTCACGCTGTCGCCATGTTGCTTTAGTTACTCCACCAGTGTCGCAGGTGGCAGAGCTATTAGTGGAAAAGGAGGGGGCAGATCCGGTAACTGCTCGCCGCGCGGCAGCGCTTTCTCAATGCCATATCGGGGTCGCAAAATCACTGGTTCGTGATGAAACAGAACTTGCACGTCGCCACGATATTTTACTTTCTGCCGTTACTACCAGCAGTGTTGCTCAGGCAGTATTATTAGCACAAAAACTGGTGGAGGCGGCAAAAACCGATGCCAGTGAGCGGGCAGCTAAAAAAGATCAGGCTGAACTTGACGAATTGCATCGCTCCCTAGGGTATGGACAAGAGGGGTCACGACTGCCACCTGCCTTAAAAGCCCAAGAAACTGCGTTAAAAGCAGATCAAAAACGCCGCGCCACCCGGTATGTGCGCGACAGTCTTGACCGGGTATTACTGAATCTTCTGGGGTTTTATCGGGATGTGTATCTGCTGCAAAGCGGCGCGAAAGTACCCTTGATTAACGTGGATTTGTCGCAAACTATTGACTCCGTGGCACAAGGTTCTACCCCGCAGCGTACCTTGCGCAGACTAGATGCAATCCGCACCGCGAGGCGTCGCCTGGCGGCAAACGTGACTCCCCTGCTCACCATGGAAGCAATGATGATGGATTTAAGGCAGTAAGTTTATGGGTAAACAAAAAATGTTTGCGCTGCTCGCCAGCGTATTTGCGGTGTGTATGACGGCGGGCTGCTCTATTGGGATAGGTACGCAACCAAGAGTTACCCCCAGCTCGTCCTCGCAAACCAATCCTTTACAGGGAGACGATAGCCCGATTCCTGCGGGGCTTGAAGATTTCTATCGACAAAAAGCTGCTTGGACTGGCTGTAGCGAAACAGATTTCAAGAACTATCAATGCGCAAAAGTAAAGGTGCCGCTAGATTACGAAAAACCGCAAGGTGACACTATCGAGTTACAGCTGGCACGCCGAGCAGCCAGCGGGAAACGCTTGGGGAGTTTATTTATTAACCCTGGTGGTCCGGGAGGCTCCGGGGTTAATCTGCTGAAGAACAGCCAAGAAACCTTTTCTAGAGCGGTTTTTTCCGCCTTTGATGTGGTGGGATTTGACCCTAGGGGAGTGGGACGCTCTCACCCGCTGGAATGTACCACGGATGCGCAAAAGGATGAATCCTTGGCTGAAAGCATTAATCTGGCTACTGTTGCCGGTCGGGAACGTTCAGTTGCGCAAATGAAAGAGTTCGCTGAGCAATGCCGAGCAAAAAATGGCGATTTCGCAAAGTATTTGGATACTCGGTCGGCTGCTCGGGATTTAGACATCATGCGGGCAGTGCTAGGAGACAAAAAACTCTCCTACCTGGGATATTCTTATGGTTCTTTCTTGGGAACCACCTATGCGCAGCTATTTCCTAAAAATGTTGGGCGCCTGGTTTTGGACGGAGTGCTAGATGGTTCCTACTCTTACGGGCAGGTTTCTTTGGCTCAAGCGAAAGGTTTCGAGGACGCATTCGCTAATTTTGCTTCCTGGTGTGTATCCGAGGGTAAAGAATGTCCTTGGGCTAGCAAACAGGCCGGGCTTAAACGGTTGAAACAGTTCTTTTTAGACGCCGATGCTTCTCCGATTGAAAGTGGAGATAGGGCGCGCCCTGTGAATGGGGCTTTAGCCCTAGGGGCAGTGGTCGGGATGCTCTATTACGAGAATCTGTATCCCGCGCTCTTAGAGAATCTGAAATCAGCCTTTAATGGGGATGGCGCGCCGCTGCTTAAAGTCTCGGATTTATTTAACGAGCGAGGTGCAGATGGGAAATACAGAAATAATTCTCAGGATGCGTTTATCGCGATTAACGGGGTGGATTATCCGGTGCAGGGAGATAAAAAAGAATGGGATGCTCGCGGTGACCAGATAATAAATAGCTTCCCAATTATGGGTTCTTCTATGGCTTACGGGGAATATGCACTCCAGGCTTGGTCGTGGCCGTCTAAGGCTAGTCGTCAAAGAATTATGGTAGAGGGCGCGCAACCGATTTTGTTGGTTGGTAATACTAATGATCCGGCTACTCCTTTTGCGATGGCTCAGTCGGTTCATCAACAGTTGGATGGGTCGCGTCTGGTGAAATGGAAGTCTTATTCTCACACTGCCTATGGGATGGGTTCTGATTGTGTTCAACAGGCGGTAGATAATTATCTGGTGGGCGGAAAACTACCCGATAGTGACATTATTTGTGAGGATTAGTGGCGAGGGAAGAAAATGCCGCTGAAGCCTAAATCTGCTGATTTCAATACTTGGCGGAGTGCCTTTTTTTGCGGGATTTGTATCTTTATTGGAGGGATAGCAGGTACTTTAACACGCTGGGGGATAGACAGGGTTACGCTTACGTTTTCAAATAATTATTTCACCTGGTCATCGCTGACTTTCGGGGTGATTTCGGTTAATCTTTTGGGTGCTTTCCTGTTGGGGTATTTTAAGACCTCTGCTGATAGGGCTGGCACTCGTGTAAACCGTTTGACACTTCCTATAAAACTGGGAATAACCACTGGATTTTTGGGTGCTTTCACTACTTTTTCTGCTTTGGGGATTGCGGCGGTAAGTGGTGAGCTAAGTTTTGCGAATAGCGATTTGTGGGCAATGGGTGGAAGGTTTTGTTTCACATCGATATTAGGTTTAATCCTGCTGGTAGTAGGGGTGCTGTGTGTGGACTTGGGCTCTCGGTTAGCCGGAAAATACCTTCCTGCTAAATGCTCCAATCTGGACGGTAAGAAGCGGCGTTGTGAGTAGTTTTGGTTTCGCGATTTTAGTCGGGGTTAGCGGCGGCATAGGTGCGCTTTGTCGTTGGGGAATTGATTTGACGTGGAGGAAGCCCGAAAAACGGTATTCTTACGGCGGGATTGCCCTGGTGAACGTGGTTTCTTGTTTTCTGGGCGGATTTGTATTGTCGGGGGTTGTTACCGGACATTTTGAGGCAGGAGCTAGTCTTTTCGTCCTGATGGTTACTGGTTTCCTGGGCGGGTTTTCTACTTTTTCAACTTTTGTCTTTGATGTTTTTTCGCTTGCGCAGCGGGGAAAGTGGCTTCGTGCTTGCGGGGTGCTGGTGCTAGTTTGGGGGGCGTCTTTGCTGGCAGCGGTAGTGGGATTGGGGATTGGGGTCTGGCTGTTTTGATTCCTTTTTGAGGACGACCCAGGTTTTTTGGGTGTGCGGTGCTGTTTATATGTGAAATCTGTTGAAAACCGGGCGGCTAATTTTTGGATTTACCGAGCGTATGCCTACAATGTTTAAGTTGCTCGGGGTGTGGCGCAGTTTGGTAGCGCGCTTCGTTCGGGACGAAGAGGTCGCAGGTTCAAATCCTGTCACCCCGACGAATGTGATGTCCCGCGACATATGTCCGCATATGTCGCGGGATTTTTTGGGTTTTTGGGGTGGGTGTTTCGGGTCATTTGTCCGTTTTGGGTTTGGGGTGTTTCAGGACATTTGTCCGTTTTTTGGTTGGTAGGTTTTGTTGGGGGTGATGGTGTGTTCGGCGATGATTTCCCCGGTGTTTTTGTTGATGATTATGGTGTGTGGTCCGTGTATTAGGGCGATTACGGGGTTGTTTTTGTGGGCGCGTCCGATGCCTAGGTGGGTG